>NZ_RAWN01000003.1:0-108059 GCF_003668895.1 Corallococcus sp. AB045 | reverse complement strand
CGCGATGACGGACCGGCTGTATGTCTTCGACCGGCAGTGGAATCAGGTGGCGGAATTGTCACATCCGCTCTTCGGCGAGGTCCACGACATCCTGGTGGAGCCGGATGGCGTGTGGGTGACGGCGACGGCGTCGGACGCGTTGATCAAGCTCGGGTGGGACGGCCGGCTGCTGCGCTCGTGGAGCTGGCGGAAGGACGCGGGGCTGGCAGAGGCGTTGGGGCTCGCGGCCTGGGCGGGGGAGGCGGCGGAGGTGGACTACCGGGATCCGCGGCAGCTTCCGCCGCTCTACGACTTCGTCCACATCAACGGCGTGGCGCGCGCGCCGGAAGGATTGTTGCTGTCCTTCGGCTTCGTGGCGTCGGGGGCGACGCGCAGGTTCCAGAGCCTGCTGGGCCTTCCCGGACGGGTCCTCAAGGGCATGGGCATGGACACCCCGTTGGCGAAGCCCTCGCGCATGTTCGCGATGCGCTTCCTGGGCGCCCGCTATTCGTCAGCCACCTGGCTGGGCGTGCTGCTTCCGGATGACGGACCGGCGCGCATCGTGGCGCGTCAGGAAGGGGTGAAGATTCCCAACCACAACCTGACCTGGAACGAAGACGCGCTCGTCTTCAACGACACGCACTCTTCCCAGCTCGTGAGCCAGAAGCTGGATGGAAGCGGGCGGCGTCAGGCGACGATTCCCGGCACTCCGAGGGCCTTCGCGCGTGGACTGGCGCCGCTGGGAGGTCAGCGCTTCATCGTGGGCAGTCAATGTCCCACCGCGCTCTACGAGGTGGACCTCCACTCGGGGCGCAGCGAATTGCTCTGCAAGCTGGGTGACAACGTCCACGAATGCGTCTACGCCGTGCATGCGGTGCCGGACACGTTCGGGGAGCCTCCCGAGCAGCTCTGGTCCTCCGCCGCTCCACCGGTGGACGTCGCGGTGGACGCGGGTCCTCGCGCCGTGGCGGTGGGGAACTGACTGACGGCGCCCCGGAAGGAGCAGGTCATGTCGTACATGCTGGTGGTGATGCAGACCGGAGGCGGGAAGCCCCAGACGGCGGAGGAGAAGCGCGTCGCGGCGGACCGGATGGAGCGGATGCGGAGCTTCGGGGCGTCGCTCCAGGCGCGCGGCATCCTCCAGGCGGCGGACTCCCTGCGCTCGGACGCGGAGGGCATCCGGGTGGAGCGGCGTGACGGGAAGCTCAGCTTCAGCGATGGCCCGTTCACCGAGTCCAAGGAGATCATCGGCGGCTTCTTCCTCCTCGACGTGAAGACGCGCGAGGAGGCGCTGGAGCTGGCCACGCAGTGCCCCGCGGCGGAGTGGTCCACCGTCGAGGTCCGCCAGAGCGGTCCCTGCTACGACCCGTGAGCGGCGCGGCTGTGCACGCCGTCGCCTACGGCGGCGTAGCGCGGTTGCGGCACAGCTGCAGGTAGCGCCGGATGAGCTGGAGCCGCGCCCGGTCGAAGGCCTCACCGTCGTCGGGGACCGCCCAGGCGTGCGGGATGAGCTTCCGGGCCACGGCGCGCGCGTAGCCCGGGTCGCCCGCGTCACTCACCAGCTTCAGCCATTCGTAGTCCTGCATGCCCTGCCGGATGAGCTTCATGCGCAGCGAGGGCAGGGGGATTTCGGTGGTGCCGCCGATGACGGAGGGCAGCCCCGGATAGAAGAGCGTGCCGTCACCGTTGCCATTGAAGCGGAATTGCGTCGTCCACGCGGTGAAGAGCAGGCCCACCGTCTGGTAGTACAGCTCGCCGCTGGCACCGTTGATGAAGTCCAGCCACTGCATGCCGCGCGCCTTGGCCGCCGAGCGGTCCACCATGTACGAGGGCCAGCCCTGGCCGGGGATGTTCTCCGGCGGGGGCGGCTCTCCCGCGACACAGCCGTGGCTCGCGCAGCTCTGGTACAGCCACAGCTCACGGTTGGGTTGGGTGAGGAAGTCGTCGTATTTCGGGCGCTGGTCGCCCTCGTAGGGTGGCTGGGTTCCGTCGATGAAGTTCACCAGCACGGTGATGATGTCGATTTCCTCCAGCAGCCCGTGGGCCTCCAGCTCGGTGACGGTGCTGGTCAGCAGCGTGCGCAGGTTCGGGGCCGACATGCGGGTGAGCTCCGCCCGAGCCGCCACCGCCTCCCAGGTGGAGCCGTAGGGCGGCTCATCCCCCACGTAGTCGAACGAGCGCGACAGCCAGCCGCGCGCGTCCGCTTCCGTCTGGAACTCCGTCAGCGACGCACCATTGGCCGGCCCCAGGTACTGCAAGGCCGTCATGCGCGCCCCGGGCAGGCGGTTGGGGGCGGAGCCGTCGAGGAACGGCCCCCAGCGCTCGCTGAACGTGTCGTAGTCCGGCAGGTCCCACGTGGGCAGGTTCACCTCCCGGGGAAAGCCGCTCGCCAGCGTGATGCGGTGCTCCAGCGCCATCCGGTGGAAGAGCTTCAAGAGGCGCACCTGGGTGTCCACGGGGCACACCGGATCGCCCGTGAAGGCACGGCACACGTGGGGAGGCCAGAGCAGGAAGGCGCTGCGCAAAGAGGAGGTGCTCGGCAGGAGGGCATCCACCACCTGGAGGCGCACCTCCACCCGCGAAGTGAAGCCGTCACCCTTCACCGACACTGCGCCGCGGTAGGTGCCAGGACGCGCGTGGGGCGGCACGTGCACGTCCACCCAGACGGCGCGGGATTCGCCCGCGGGCACGTCGAAGGGAAAGGCCAGACGCTTCTCGCCCACCACCTCGTCCACGTCCGGCACCAGGCCATCCGGCCACCGCCCGGGCGTCGTCCCCGGAGGCGTGGGGGTCGTGATGTCCAGGAGCGCCTCCCGGTAGAGCAGCAAGTCTCCGCCGTGGATGCGCGACCGGCCCCCGCGCAGCTCCGGCAGGACGGCGCTCACGCCCCGCAGGCCCGACCGGCCTCCGTGAAGCACCACCTGGAAGGACACGAACTCGTTGCGCGCGGCGGTCAGCGACACGGAACGCTGGACGCGGGGAGGCGTCTCCGGGCGCACCTTCACCATCGCGCTTTCGCCCCAGATGGCCGGACGCGATGGATGCGCCCATGCGACCTGGCTCCCCAGCAACAGCAGACAGGCCAGTCCCAGCTTGATGGTTTGCATGGCATCAAAGGCTGGACGTTGAGAGGGATTGAGGCAATCCCGCCCTCGGGTACCAGGGCCCGGGGGCTGCCCGACACCCGGACTGCTCCCAGAGCTTCATGGCGCCCACCGGGACCCGCCTCCAGGGAGTCGAGAGCCGGCTGGACTCGCTTCCTCCATTCCTGACGTTGCAATCGATTTACACCTCAGACAGAGCCGAAGATGGATGCAACCACTCCGCCGGCAACGACGGCGAAGTTGACGGCCGCTGTCAGTGTTTCACTTGAACAGTCCACCGCCAGCGCAAGCAGTAATAGAGACATGGGTTCCTCCCTCACCGTGAAGGGTTTCGAGGCATGAGAATCTTGGCAAGCTTCGGACATCTAAACGGCGAGCAGTCCGCCTGGTCCGTGAGGCAAGGCAGCCTTCTGGAATTCGGCCTCGACCTCTGCGGACCCGGGCCGCCGGATGTCATTCGCGAAGCTCGCCCCGGGAGAGCCAGAGGCCCGGCAGCAGGGGGAGGTAGAAGCTGAAGCCGCGGAACAGCACTGTCGCGGAGAGCGCCGCTGCCAGGGGCACGCCCATGAGCGTCAGCGCCCCGGTGGAGGCCGCCTCGAAGGTGCCCAGGCCTCCGGGGATGACGCCCAGGGTCCGCGCCAGCGCGGACAGCATGAAGGCGGTGAAGACGCTGGTGGGCGCCGCGTCCACGCCAATGGCGCGCAGCAGGGCCCAGAGCGTCGCCGCGTCGAGCAGGTGGATGATGAAGTTGAAGCCTGTCGCCTCGGTCAGCACGCGGGCGCTGTGCGCCAGCTCCGGCGGCGCCTCTGAGAGGGCGTGCAGCAGCGTCCTCGCTCCCGGAATCCGCGCGAAGCCGCGGGGCGGCCGGTGACCGCCGTCCCCCCGGGACAGGCGCAGGAGGAAGACGATGAGCGCGCCGCTGAGCGCGATGAGCACCGCCGTGGCCCCCCACACCAGCGTCCGCGCTTCGCCAATCCAGTCCGCCATGCCCAGCGCGACGATCAGCGCGAGGATGAGGGCGGTGTAGTTGGTCATCGTCTCCACCACCACGCAGGCCATCACCGGCCCCCGCGCCACCCCGCGCCGCTCCAGGCCGTGGACGATGAGCGCCGCGCCGCTGATGCCGGCGGAGGGGAGGGCCTGGTCGACGAAGAGCTTCGCGAAGCTCATCGCGTAGAGGGCGCCCAGGGACACCCGGAAGCGCGTGCGCCGCAAGACCGCGCGCCACACCGCAGACTGCGAAAGGTATGTCGCCGCCTGGAGCAGCACGGCGACGAACAGCCACGCGGGGGCGGACTGCTTCAAGAGGCGCGCGAACTCGCGCTCATCGGAGGCGCGCGCCACCACCAGGATGAGCGCTGCCAGCAGGGCCAGCCCGAAGCCCCAGCCGCGCCAGCCCTGCCGGGCCGCCACTTCCGGCAACCCTCCGCCCGGCCTCATTTCGAAGGGACCGAGCCAGCCGCGCCTGGCATGGTGGGGAGCCTCCGCCAGGGTGCGAAGCGGTGTGGCGGCCTCGTCGTGGGCCCGGTCCCCGCGCCGTCCCACCCTCGCGACGGGCCTCCCCCTCGGTCATTCCGGGCCCAGGCCACGGGACGGCTCTGGATGGGCGGAGCCGGTGGGTGGCGAGGGCTGACTCCGCTCGAAGGTGCTCCGCGCCAGCGCCAGCAGCTCCACCACTTCTTCGTCCGGCACCTGGCGGAAGTCGAGGTACCACTGGCCGATCGCGAACATCGACAGGGCGGAGCACACGCACACCACGTCATCCACCTGCGGCGTCAGCTCGTTGAGCGTCAGGGTGTCCGCCACGGGGACCGCGAGGATCAGGCGCCCGGGCTTTCGCGCGCGCAGCGCCTGGAGGGCCGCCCGGACGGTGGCTCCGGTCGCGATGCCGTCATCAACGAGGATGATGCGCCTTCCCTCCACCCACGATGGCGCCGCGCCCTGGCGGAAGCACGTCACGCGTGTGTCCACCTCGGCGGTCTTCTGGTGGATGGCCCCGCGGAGGTCGTCCTCCGTGAGGTCCATCTCGTCCATCAGCTTCCGGTTGAGGAAGACGACTCCTCCCTCCGCCACCGCCCCCAGGCCCAGCTCCGGGTATTCCGGTGCGCATATCTTGCGAACCACGCAGACGTCCAAGGGGGCGCCCAGCGCCGCCGCCACCTCGTAGGCGACGGGGACGCCGCCCCGGGGCAGCCCCATGACGAGGGTGTGCTCGCCCGTGTACCCGCGCTCGAGCAGCCTGCGCGCGAGCCGCCGGCCCGCATCCACACGGTCCTGGAAGTACATGGTCTGCCCCCTTGAGCTGGAGGAAGCACGGCCGGGAGGTCTGTCACCCGGCCCGTGCGGGCCTCAGTAGGTGAGCCACTTCTTGGCGGTCACGACATGGACGGAAGAGATGCGCTTCTCCACCTCCTTCGACTCGTGGCCACGCGGACACTTCGGCATCCGCTCGTCGTGTTCCTTGATGGTCATGATCTCGGTGAAGGGCTCCTGACATTTGCGGCAGAAGTACTCGTAGACGGGCATGGCTTGCTCTCCCAACGGTGCGCGTGGCCTCCAAAACAAGATGGGGTCCGCTGTCGGCCGGTGGCAGGTCACGAGGCGTCATCCCCCCTCCGGGCCGCTGGCGACCGCGCGCCAAGGCGCTTGCGCAGCAGATGGAAGGCCCACAGGCCGGCGAGGATGCCGGCCGCGCCCAGTCCCAGCAGCACGGGGGTGCGCCGCTCCAGGAAGCTGGCGCCCAGGTAGATGGTGCCCACCGCGTAGGGGAGTTCCGCCAGGGCGAGCACGGCCAGATAGCGGCGCAGCCCATAGCGCGCGAGGCCGAGCACGTAGCCCGGGATTTCGGATGGGACGGCGAGCTGGAAGAGGAGCACCACGCCAAAGGGCGTGCGCCGCGAGATGCGCTCCTCGTAACGGTCGAGCAGGCTGGCGGAGGTGAGCCGGCGGATGACGGGCCTGCCCCATGCTCGGGCAATGCCGTAGGCGCACGCGCCGCCCAGCATCCAGCCCACCCAGAGCAGCAGCGCGCTGACCGCCTTTCCCCAGGCCTGGAGCGCCACCGGCAGCAGCAGCGCGCTGGAGAAGAAGGCCAGCATCGCGGACAGGGCGGAGAGGAGGACGAAGAGCACCGCGCCCCAGAAGGGATGCGTGGAGATGACGGGCGCGACCGCGTCGACAGCCCGGCGCAGGAGGGACTGGAACGCGTCCGAGGACGCGAGCAGCGCGAGGCCGGCGAGCAGCAGTACCAGCAGGAGCGCCCGGCCCCACATGGCAGGGAGCCCGTGGTGCGCGTCGTGCGGCTGGGGGGAGGCGTTCATGGGCTCCAGGTCCTTCAGAAGGCGCGCAGTGCGTCCAGGATGGACAGTCGCGCGGCGCGCAGCGCGGGAAGCAGCCCGCCCAGGAGCCCCATCCCCGTGCCGAACAGCAGCGCGCCCAGCAGGATGGCGGGGGTGGGGGAGAAGCCGAAGCTCACCGCCGCGAACGTCTGGAAGTTGAGCGTGCGGATGTGGATCCACCGCGTGGCCAGCGCCCCCAGCGCGCCCAGCACGCCTCCGGCCGCGCCCAGCATGGCGGACTCCACCACCACGCTGGCCAGCACACTGCGCCGCCGGAAACCCACCGCGCGCAGCATCCCCAGTTCCGCGACGCGCGTCGCCACCTGGGCGTACATGGTGATCATCGCCCCCAGCACCGCGCCCACGCTGAAGACGAAGGACACGAAGAGGCCCAGCACGCGGATGAAGGTGGCCAGCCCGCTGGCCTGGTCCGCCCAGTACGTCGGCTCCGGCCGGGCCTCCAGCGTGAAGCGCGGGTTGGCCTCCACGCGCTTCACGAAGGCATCCACCTCCGCGGGCGAGCGCAGCCGCACCACCGCGGAGCTGTAGTCCTCGCGCCCGAAGGCCGTGCCCAGGCGCATGGCGTCCGCCCACACCTCGGACTCGAAGGCCCCGCCCCGGGCGGCGAAGACGCCCACCACCGGCCAGCGCTGCCGGGCGAACCTCAGCTCCCCTCCCAGCGTGGCCTCCGGCGAGGTTCCGACGAGCGAGCGGCCCAGCACCACCTCGTTGGTGCCCGGCCGGGGTCTGCGCCCGGAGACGAGCTGGACCTCCGGCCGCGCCGCGAAGCTCTCCGCGCTGATGCCTCGCGCCGACGTGTTCATCGCCTGCGTGCGGCCGCTGGGCAGCGTCAGCAGCACCACCCGCTCCCCGGCCACCAGCGGCTGGCCGTCCGGTCCGGAAGCCACCTGGGGATCCGTGGTGAGGATGCGCACCGCGTCCCGCTCCACGCCGCTGACCAACTCGCTGGTGGCCCCCTTGCGCAGCACGACGACGTTGGACGCGTCCCCGCCAGAGGCCAGCGCGGACTCGATGCCGTTGGCCAGCATCAGCACCGCGGAGAAGACAAAGACGACGAGCCCCAGCCCCACCACCGTGAGGCCGGTGGACAGCCGGCGCGCCCACAGGCTGCGGGTGTTGTAGAAGAGCGGCACCATCGCTCAGGCCACCCTCCGCAGGCCTTCCGCCACCGGCAGCCGCACCGCGCGCAGGGCCGGCAAGACGCCCGCCAGCAGGGACACCGCCACCGCCGCGAGCGCGGAGACCCAGAGCGTATGCCAGCGCGTGAGGTGGTCCGGCATCGGGCCGAACCGCGAGGCGATGAGCTTCGCGAAGACGTTCACCAGCACCGGCGCGGCCGTCACGCCCAGCGCCGCTGAGCACAGGCCGATGACGGAGGACTCGGCCAGCACCAGCGCCACCACGGTGCGCGGGCGGAAGCCCAGGGCGCGCAGGGTGGCGATGTCCCGGGTGCGCTCGCGCACGCCCATGGCCAGCGTGTTGCCGATGACGAGCAGGATGATGAGCAGGATGACGGTGGACACCACCCGCACCGCGGTGACGATGGCCGAGGACATGGCCACGAAGCCCAGCTGGAAGGCCTTCTCGCTCTCCGTCTTCGTCGGGTAGGGGCTGTTGTCGAACAGGTGGTCGATGGCCGCCGCCACCTCGGCCGAGCGCGCCGGGTCGTCCACTCGCACCGCGTAGATGCCGACCTTGTCCTTCATGGTCTCGGTCAGCCGGTCGCTCTCGTTGAGGCAGCGGTAGCCGAACACCAGCGCGGTGGTGTCCACCCCGGGGCGCGCGCCGCGGTAGATGCCGTGCACGTTGAACGTCCAGTCGCCGGGGTAGAGCTGCCCCTTGAGCGTCACCCGGTCCCCCGCCTTCCACCCGAAGCGCCGGGCCAGCTGCTCCCCCACGAGCGCGCCACACGGGTCCCCGCGGAAGGCGGCGAGCTGCGAGGGCGGGACGACGAACTCGGGGAAGACGTCCAGGAAGGTGTGGGAGTCGATGGCGAAGTTGGCGAAGAAGTCCTTCTGCGTGTCGCCCAGCGTGCCGCCGAACCACTCCTGGTGCGTGACGGAGGTGACGCCCGGCAGCGCGGCGATGCGCGCGTAATAGGACAGCGGCAGCGGCTGGGTGAAGGACACCTTGTTGCGGACGATGAGCCGGTCCACCTGCGCGGCCCGCGCGTTGTAATAGAACATGTCGACGACGGTGCTCAGGAAGATGAAGGCCGTCACGCCCACCGCGCCCGCGAGCACGGTGAGCGTCATCCGCAGCGGGTTTCGCATCAGGTCGCGGCCCGCCAGTCCCACGTAGTTCACTGGAGCACCCCCTTGTCCAGGTGGTGCACGCGGCCCGCGCGCTCGGCGGCATGCGGGTCGTGCGTCACCATGACGAGCGTCTTGTGCAGGTCCCGGTGGAGCACGCCGAAGAGATCCAACACGGCCTCCGCCGACTTGCGGTCCAGGTCCCCCGTGGGCTCGTCCGCGATGATGAGGTCCGGGTCGGAGACGATGGCGCGGGCAATGGCCACACGCTGCTGCTCGCCGCCGGACATCTGAGGCGGGCGGTGGCCCATGCGGTGGCCCAGCCCCACCAGCTCCAGCGCGGCGGCCACGTGCCGGCGCCGCTCCCCGCGCGTCAGCGGCGTGAGCAGCAGGGGCAGCTCCACGTTCTCCGCCGCCGTGAGGACCGGGATGAGGTTGTAGAGCTGGAACACGAAGCCCACGTGGGCGGCGCGCCAGTCGCTCAGCTCCCGGTCGTTCATCCGCGCCAGGTCGCGGCCGGCCACCTCGACGAGGCCGCTGGTGGGCCGGTCCAACCCGGAGACGAGGTTGAGCAGCGTGGACTTGCCGGAGCCGGACGGGCCCATGAAGGCCTCGAAGGCGCCGGTGCCGATGGTCAGGTCCACCGCGGCCAGCACGGGCACCTCCACCGTGCCGCGCCGGTACGTCTTGGACACGCCCCTCAGGCGCACCATGGGGTCCGGAGCCGCGGGCCGCGCGTCCTGGATCATCCGCCTTTCGCCTCCACCTTCACGCGCCGGCCGTCGTGAAGGCGCTTCGGGTCCGGGGCCACCACCACCTGCGTGCCCGCGCCCGGCCCCTGCGTCAGGGACACCTCGTCCCCCACGCGCTCGCCCACGCGCACCGGCTGGCGCGTGAGCCGTCCGTCCTTCACCACCCATACGGCGGCGCCCTTCGCGTCGCGCACCACCGCGCTCGCGGGCACTCGCTGAGGCTGTCCATGCTCGGCCAGCTCCCCGGGAGGCAGTGGCTGGCGGAGGAAGGACACCTTGGCGCCCATGTCCGGCAGCGCGCCCTGGGGGACGGACTGGAAGCGCACCAGCACCGTGGCGGTGGCCTTGGAGCGGTCGATGGCGGGGCGCACCGTGGCCGCCTGGCCGGGGAAGGCGCGCCCCGGCAGGGCGTCCAGGAAGATGAGGGTGGGCTGGCCAATGCGGATGCGCGAGAGCTGCTCCTCACTGACCTCGGCCTCGACCTCCAGGGCGTGGAGGTCCACCAGCTCCACGATGCCGCCCAGGTTGGTGCCGGTGAGGGCAGCCGGAGCGAGCACCGCGCCCTCGTTCGCGAGCTTCTTCGACACGGTGCCGTCGAACGGCGCGCGCACCACGGTGTGCGAGAGCTGGAGGCGGGCCGCCTCGCTCGCACGGCGGGCGACGGCGAGCTGCGCCCGGGCCAGGTTGAGGGACTCCTGCGTGGCGAGGCCCGCGGTCTCCACGTCGAGGAGCTGGGCCCGGGGGATGACGCCCTGCCTGGCGAGGTTGCGCGTGCGCTGCGTGGTGCGCTGCGCGTTGAGGGCCTGGGCCTCGGAGGCGGCGAGCTGGGCCTCGGAGGCCCGCACCGCGGCCTCTGCCCGGTCCAGCACCACGCGGGCATCCCGGTCATCCAGCCGGGCAAGCACCTGGCCCCGCCGCACGGCCTCGCCTTCCTCCACGGCGACCTCCACGAGCTGGCCCGCGACGAGCGGCGCGATGACCGAGCGGCGCCGCGAGTCGACGTAGCCGGAGGCGGACAGCTCCGTCTGCTGCTCGCCGGGGAGCGGCTCGCGCACCTCGGCCACGCGCACGATGGGCGCGCGGCGTGCCACCGCGGCCGCCACCAGAACGAGCACCGCCACCAGGAGCCCCACGGGGATGAGCCAGCGCAGCCTGCGCCGGCGCTTCATGGGGGCGGCGGAGCGGTCGATGCGCAGGGCGCTCAACGCGGTCTGGGATTGTGCGTCGGCCATGGCACCTCCCGGCCAGGACCCCGGGCCCTCGAGGATGAGGGTAGGGAGGCGGAGGGCGGGGTGCCACGAGCAGGGCGCCGCTCGCCGCCGCGCCCCGGCTACTCCACGTGCTCCACCCGGACGGCCGTGACCTTGTAGTCGGGCGTATGGGTATACGGGTCCTGATGCGGGCCGATGACGGCGTTGATGAGGGTCTCCGCGGTGTGGAAGGTGGTGAAGAGCTCGCCGGGCCGCAGCCCTTCCGCGCGGTGCATGGGCAGCACCGCCTCGCCATGCCGGCTGCGAACGCGCACGCGCGCGCCCTCCTGGAGCCCCAGCTGCTCCGCGTCCGCCGGGGCCATGTCCAGCCAGTCGCCGGGTTGGAGCCGTGCGTTCGGCGTGCGGGACGTCATGGTCCCCGCGTTGAACGCATACAGCCGCCGGCCCGTCATCAACACGAAGGGGAAGTCCTCCGAGCGCGCCTCCGGCGACGGGGTGTAGCCAATGCGGCGCAGCGCCGCCCGCGGGCCCAGGGCAAAGCCGTGGGTGTGCAGCACCCGGGTGCCCGGGTGCGCCTCGTCGGGGCAGGGCCACTGGAGGCCGCCGTGCTCCAGGCGCGCGTACGACAGGCCGGCACCCACGGGCCACACGCGCCGCACCTCGTCCCAGATTCCTTCCGGAGAGGTGAAGGCGAAGCCTTCGGGGTGTCCCAGCGCACGAGCCGCGCGGCAGAGGATCTCCCAGTCCGGCAGGGACTCCCCCGCTGGGGGCAGCGACGCGCGCACCCGCTGCACGCGCCGCTCGCCGTTCATGAACGTGCCGTCCTTCTCGAACGAGGTGCACGCGGGCAGGAAGACGTGGCCGAAGGCCCGCGCGGTCTCGTTGAGGAATATGTCCTGCACCACCAGCAGCTCCAGCCGCTCCAGCGCCTCGCGCGTGGTGTTCGCCCCCGGGTTGGTGAGCAGCACGTCGTAGCCGAAGGCCCACAGCGCCTTGAGCCGCCCGCCGCGCGCCGCCTCCATCATCCGCATCAGGTCCAGCCCCGGCGTGGAGGGCAGGGGTGAGCCCCAGGCGGCCTCGAAGCGGGCGCGGTGCTCCTCCAGGGGGACGTAGCCGGTGAGCTGCCCCGGCTCGCAGCCCATGTGCGCCGCGCCCTGCACGTTGTTCTGCCCGCGCAGGGGGTTGACGCCCATGCCCGGCCCGCCCAGGTTGCCCGTCAGGAGCGCCAGATTCACCAGCGCCATGACGGTCTCGGTGCCCTGCACGTGCTCCGTCATGCCCAGCCCGTGCACCATCATGGACGGGCCGTGCGTGGCGTAGAGGCGCGCGGCCTTCCGGAGGTCCTCCGCGTCCACCTCGCACAGCCGCGCGGCGCGCTCGGGTGTCCAGTCGCGAATGAAGGACTGGAAGTCCTCCACGGCGTCCACGCGCTCGCGCAGGAAGTCCGGGGCGCACAGGTCCTCGGTCACGATGACCTGGGCCAGCGCGTTGAGCAGCGGCACGTCCGTGCCGGGCCGGGGCCGCAGGTGCACGTCCGCGTAGCGCGCCAGCTCCGTGCGCCGCGAGTCGATGACGATGAGCTTCGCGCCCCGGAGCACCGCCTGTTTGATGCGGGCGCCGACGACGGGGTGGCACTCGGTGGCGTTGCTGCCCGCCACCAGCAGGGTGCGCGCGTGCTCCACGTCCTCGAAGGAGTTGGTGGAGGCGCCCGTGCCCAGCATCCGCTTCAGCCCGGCGGCGCTGGGCGCGTGGCACACGCGGGCGCAGCAGTCCACGTTGTTCGTCCCCAGCACCACGCGGGCCAGCTTCTGCGCCAGGTAGTTCTCTTCGTTGGTGGCCCGCGCGGAGCCCAGCATGCCCACCGAGTCCGGGCCGTGCGCGTCCCGCAGGCGGCGCAGGCGCTCCGCGATGAAGCCCAGCGCCTCGTCCCAGGAGGCCCGCCGCCAGCCGCCCGCCTCGCGCAGCAGCGGCGCGGTGACGCGGTCCGGCGCCGTCACGAAGTCGAAGGCGTAGCGCCCCTTGGAGCACAGGTGGCCCCGGTTGGACGGGCCCTCGCGTGAGGGCCGCACGGTGACGATGCGGCCCTCACGCGTGCCCACGTCCATCTCGCAGCCCACGCCGCAGTAGGAGCAGGTGGTCCGCGTCCACGCTTCCGGCCAGCCCCGGTCCAGCAGCGTGCGGTCCTCCAGCGCGCCGGTGGGGCAGCTGTCCACGCATGCCCCGCAGGAGACGCACGAGCTCTGCTTCAGGTCCGGCCCGTCCGGGAGGATGCGCGTCGCGGCGCCCCGGTCCCACACCCGCCAGACGAACTGTCCTTGCACGTCGTCGCAGATGCGCACGCAGCGGTAGCACTGGATGCACTGGGACATGTCCACGTGGATGTACGGGTGCGAGTCGTCCAGCGACTCCGGCCGGTGCGTGCCGCGCGCCTCGTCCGCAAGACCGTACTCGCGCAGCGCGCGGTGGAAGGGCTTGTCCGGATGGCGCGTCACCGCTTCGGCCGGGTACTGGGAGGCCAGCAGTCGCAGCAGCACCCTGCGCCGCGCCTCCACCTGGGGACTGCGCGTGCGCACCACCATGCCCTCCGCCAGTGGAGTGGTGCAGGCGGCCACCGGACGCTCGCAACCCTCCACCTCCACGATGCACGTGCGGCACGCGCCCACCGGCGTCAGGCGTGTGTCGTCGCACAGCGCGGGGATGGAGATGCCCAGGGACTCCAGCGCCTCCAGCACGGTGCCGGGCGCGCACTCGCGAGGCTGCCCGTCGATGATCACGCGAAGCATGCCTCCACCTCCTCCCGGTAGTGGCGCAGCACGCTCCGGGCGAACTCCCCCAGCCCGGTGCCGTGTCCACACAGGCTGGTGAGGCGCAGCGCCTCGGCGACCTCCTCCCAGTCCGCCGCGCCGGCACGGGGGACTGTGCCGGCGTCCAGCACGCGCGCGAAGAGCCGCTCGACATGCCGTGCCCCCAGGCGGCAGGGCGTGCACCTTCCGCACGACTCGTACGCGCCGAAGGAGAAGACGTGGTGCACCAGCGCGGCGATGGGCGTGCGCGCGTCGAAGGCCACCACGCCGCCGTGCCCCACGGAAGCACCCACGGCCTGGAGCTCCTCGAAGCCGAGCGGGGTGTCCAGCAGGTGCGGAGGGAGGATGCCCGCCAGCGGCCCTCCAATGAGGACGCCCTTCAGCGGACCGGTGCGCAGCCCGCCTCCCAGCTCCTCCACCACGGTGCGCACCGGAGTGCCCAGCTCCACTTCGTAGAGCCCCGGGCGGTGGAAGAGCGAGTTGAGCGACAGCACCTTCGTGCCTCGGCTGCCCGGGATTCCCAGCGCCGCGTATGCCTCGCCGCCATGGCGTGAGATCCACGGGAGGTTGGCGAGCGTCTCCACGTTCTGCACCAGCGTGGGCTGGCCGAACAGGCCCGCCTGGGCGGGGTAGGGGGGCCGCGCGCGCACGAAGGGCCGGCGTCCCTCCAGGGCGTTGAGCAGCGCGGTCTCCTCACCACACAGGTAGCTGCCGCGGCCCACCTCGATGGAGACCTCGCAGGAGAACGCGCTGCCCAGGATGTGTGGACCCAGCACGCCCTCACGGTGGGCCTCGTGCAGGGCCACGTGCAGCACGCACGCCGCGAGCGGATACTCCTTGCGCACGTAGATGACGCCCCGGCGTGCGCCCACCGCGTACGCCGCCAGCAACAGGCCCTCCAGCACGGCGTGGGGGTCGTCTTCCATCAGGAAGCGGTCGATATAAGCCCCGGCGTCACCCTCGTCCGCGTTGGCCACGACGACCTTCTCCGCGCTGGGAGCGGCGGCCACCGCGCGCAGCTTGCGTCCGGTGGGGAAGCCCGCGCCTCCCCGGCCGCGCAGCCCGGACCGTTCCACCTGCGCGATGAGGGCCTCGGGGGGCGAGGACAGCGCCTGCTCCAGGGCCGCGTAGGCGCCCTGGCGGGTGGCCTCTGTCAGGGCGCGGGCTCCGCCGCTGGCGACGCGCCCCAGCGTGATGGCCTGGGGAGCCCTGACGTGCACTTCAGGGCGAGCATCCTCACCCGTGACGGAGGGCGCCCGGTAGCACTGGCCCAGGCAGTAGACGCGGGTGTCACCCGAAGTGGCCTGACGCCAGCGCGCGGCATCCAGGTGGCGCGCGACGAAGCAGGCGGTGCCCTGACAGGCATGCGTCCCCAGGGGGCCAGGCCCGAGGTGATAGAAGGATTCGATTTCGGGTGTGTGCTGCCCTGGCTTCATGCGCCGCCTCCTCCCGCAACGTGCGCACGCCACGTGCTTCGGACTTCGCGCCCGCGCTGCTTCCTCGGCGTGACATCCCTCCTCACTCCAGGGTGATTCGCACGGCGGTGTCCCCCGTCCATCCTCCGGGGCCATGGCAACGACACCGGACAGCGCCCCGGACGCGGGCCCGCACTACCAGCCCACCCCCCTTCCGGAGGCCCGGGCCTTCGAGTGGGCGCAGTTGCTGACCTCCACCCGTCAGGGCCTGGGGGAGCTCTTCTCCTGGCTGGAGGCCGCTTGCGAGAACAGCGCGCGGGCCGCGGGTCGCGACAACGAGCACCTCTCCACCAGCCTCCTCATCTCCGGTGACCGTGGCTCCGGGAAGACGACCTCGCTGGTTGGCTGGCGGGGCCGCCGCGGAGATCAGGCTTCCTCGTCCGGCAAGAGCGTGCGGAGAAGCTCGTCGTCGGGACCGAGCGGGCGCCAGCCAGCGGGCGGCGGATGGGCGAAAAGTTCCGCGTTGGCCTGCCTGACACGTGCCTGATGCGTGACAGGCGTGAAGCCAAACCAGGACCCGAGCACCAAGGCGACGTCCATCCGGGTTTCGTCGTCCAGCACGGGAGGCCAGCCTTGGGGAAGCCCCTCGGACAGCTCTCGGACGAACTGACTGCGCACCAACCGCGTGACCTGATGGGCCCGTTCTGCCTCCTCGACCAGCCCTCTGAACACCTGCACCCCTGCGATGTCTCCCTGGCCCAGCACCTCGGCCAACTCAACCAATGAAGCAGTGGGGCGAGACTCCGCGAACGCGGTCAATGAGCTGTAACCCAATTCGCGGACCCGCTCATACAGCCGCGCTGGCCAATTGCCACGCCAGGAAGGCCCGTCGGTCATCGCCCGCTCCAAGAGGTGAAATTCGCGGGGATGCTATAGCGCTTCATCTCTTTGGCGACGAGCTTCAGTATCGCGTCTCTCGTCAACGTCCGGCCGGCCGTAGTCTCGGCTTCGCGCAGAGAGCGCATGAGCATCTGATTCCATTCATCGGGCCACGTGCGCCCCAGCTTCCAGTTCCCCCCACCGTGAATCGCCTCGTGGTGGGCCTGCTCCAACTGGACGCAGAACTGGTCGATGTCCATGTCGCCCTTGAAGCCGCGCTGTTCAAACCACTCGCGGTGCTCTTGCGGCAGCACGTGGTGCTTCGGGCCGTCCGACATGCCCGCCCCCGCTCTGCCGGTTTCGTGCATGCCGCGCACCTCGGGGCTGTCCCCCAGCGCTTCGCGCACGCCCTTGGGCAGGTCCTGATGCGCCTGGGCCATCATGACCTGTCCGCCTTGAATCAGGACGGCCGCACTGACGGCGGGAATGGAGATGACGCCCGCCTGCACGAGCCTCCGCATCATCTCCACCCCCTCGGCGGAGACGACCATCCGCGAGCCCACCACGACTCCGCCCGAACTCATCACGAACCCCACGCCAAGCGCCGAGGGTGGCACGCGTGGCAGGGAAAGCTTCAGGGTGGAGATCATCGTGACCATTTCAACCGCCTGCATCGCCGCGATGACCTGCCCGCCAAGCTTCATGGTCGCGCGGGTTTCCCGCTGGAGCGTGTCGAACTCACGCGTCAGCTTTCCCATCAACTCGGGCATCGCGGTCGTCGCCGCCTCCACCCGGTCGGGGTCCAGTGAGGCGAGGTCCGTGAGCGCGGGCTCCATCAGTCCCTGAATGCGATGCAGGTCCGTGAAGAGCTTCTCGGCGCTGCACATGGGGCAGTTTCGGAGCACGGCGTCCGCGAGGTACAGGAAGTCCACCCAGGTGGCCAAGAGGAGGGTCCCGAACTGAGCCGCCTGGAGCTTCGGTCCCGTCATGCGCAGCAGGCCCAACTCCATGTCCGCGTCGCCAACTTGCGAGGCTGCCTTTGTCACCGCGGTGGCGCTCCCCAGCGCGCCATGAAGCCACGTCACCTGCCGTGATCCCTGGTCGAGGTAGCGCGTGAACACGCCGGTGAGGCTCCAGCCCCAGGGGTCTGGATGACGGGCCGCCAGCTTGGAGAACGCGGCTTGGACGCTGCGCAGGGAGCTCTTCACCTCGTCCGTAGCGTCGAGGACTGCCTGCCGCGTCAGTGCAACGCTCCGGGCCCCGCCCCCAACAGCGCCCTCGCTGGTGCCATTTCCCACGGCTGTCACGTCATCGCGTGGCTGCTGGCGACGCAGGAGCCGATGCTGGGGCCCGGAGACGCTGCGCGGGTGGGAGGTCCAGCCGCGCGGGGGCTCATCGCCTGGCGCCTCCCCCCACCGGGGTGAGGACGCTTCTCGCGGGGCGTAGCTCAAGCTTTGGCCATCCCCATGCGCTTGCTGCACGGAGGCGCATCCCGTGAGCAGCAGCACCATGGCTAGCAAGACGGCGTCAGCGCGCATCATCCACCCATGGCTGCCCATTGCTCGCACCTCCTGACGCACCCCGGTGCGGCGTGCAGAAACCAGCCATGACGGCCAAGCATGACAATGCAGTATGTCGTGTATTTCATGAATCGACGATGAGGCAACCCAGACCCTTCCTCTTCTAGGGGATGGCCTGTCTCCCGCCTCGCGGGATGTGATGCAGTTCCTCGAAGGCATGCCCGCCGCGCATGCCCATCTCTCAACCCGTGGGGGGAGCGTCATGAAGGTCCTGATTGGAGACACCGTCGTCCTCAAGCAGCAGGCGGGCAATCCCATTGGGATCGTGACCCGGCGCAACGGCAACACGCTCACGGTCCGGTTGCCCTGGCAGGACAACGCGCTGGAACGCGTGTCACGGTCCGACGTGGAGCCGCTGGCCGTGGGGATGGTGGATGCTCGCAAGCGGCAGGCGAAGTTCAGCAACTCGCTGAGTCTGGCGGGCCAGTCGTCGCTCGCGGAGCTGGTCAAGGCGTTTGGCTACGCCACGGACGTCAAGATGCAGCGTTCGTCGCTGGGCAACGTCGTGCGCCAACTGGAGAGGGCGGGCCTGGAAGTCAAACCGACGACCGGCAGCTGGGATCGCTACGCGCCGTTCGTCCTGGGGCTGAAGAACGCCCTGCTGGATCCATCCACGATCGACGACGAGGTGGATGAGGAGGAAGCGCCAGATCCGGGCCTGCCTTTTTCCTTCGCGCTGCCCCAGCCCTTCTGGCCCAGCGCCCTGGGCCTGTCCCAGGAACGGGAGGTCGCCTTCCTGCGCGCTCTGACTGCTCCAGAGCCCATCCTCGCGCTGCTCTACCTGCCCGACAGCCGCAACGCCGCGGACTGGTTGCAGGCCACCTGGGAGGGCGTGATGGGCTGGGCGTATCGCTCGGCTCAGCGCTTCATCCGCACGCCGAGCGGTGGCGAGCCTCCCGCACCAGAGGTCGTCCGCGGTCCCCCCACGCTGCTGCACGGCCATCTCAGGCCGACCGTCCTGGCCTCGGAGGGGCCCCGGCTGCAGGACGGTCCGCGCACGCTCAACCTCGTCGCGCTCCGGCGCGATGCGGACGCTCCCGTGGAGCATCAGCGGCTGCTCTCCACCTGGCCGGGGCCCGTCTTCGAGTTCGATGCCACGGCGATCTCCAGCGAGGGAACGCCCGTGTCGCGGCTCCTGCTGATGGTCGGCGGCAAACCCGAGAAGGCCACGGATGACGGCGTGGCGGAGCTGTCGCCGTTGAAGCTGGTGCTGTGGAGCCGCGAGGCCTGTGCTCACGGCGCCGCGCAGGCGATGAACTCCTGGGGCGAAACGCTCAAGCGCGCTCCGTTCTCCCGGTTCAAGGGCAGCAACGAAAGCGCCACGGCGCTGTCACTGAAGGCGCGCCTGGCGCAGTGGGTGGGGCTGCGCGATCCCGATGCGGAGCTCGAATTCGAACACCGCCGCGAGGAGGTCCCGGACGACGACGGCACCACGCAGGAGGTAACCCGGACCGACCTTCATGTGGAGGGCCTGGGGAGCTTCGAGGTCGAGACCCTGATGGGGAGCGGGCCGATGGAGACCTTCTATCACCGGAAGATCTTCTCGCGGCGCAAGGCGGGAGAGTCCTTCTCGCTCGTCGTGCCTGGCGAGTCCCTGCTCTGGGCGGGCCCCTTCCTGGCGGACATCGCCCACCACCTGGGGGAGGAAGGCGCGGTCCTGATCCCCGCGGCGGGGACGGCCTTCGCGCGGCTCGAAGCGCGGCCGCTGACGGAGAACGCCTCGGAGGTGAAGGATCCACAAGAGGCCCGGCGTGAGTCCACCATCGAGCCGGTGGAACGGGACGTGGACCGGCTGCCAGGGCTTGCGGACGTGGCGGGCTACACCGCCGTCAAGCAGCGCATCCAGCGCGACATCATCTGGCCGGAGCGCCGGGGCGCGCTGCTGCGCAATGTCTCGCGGGCCTCGGGCATCCTCTTCTTCGGGCCTCCGGGATGCGGCAAGTCGCTCTTGGCCCGCGCCATCGCGGGAGAGCTCGAACAGGAGGTGCGCCTGCTCTCTCCGTCGGACCTGCGGGGGCCCTACGTTGGCTGGGGAGCCCTGATGATCCGCGAACAGTTCGACTGGGTCGTGGAACAGGAGAAGCGGATGCTCGTGCTCGACGAACTGGACGCGGTGGCGCGTTCGCGGCGCAACGGGCAGATGCACAGCGACGAGAAGGCGGATGTGAACGAGCTCCTCGTCCAGCTGGATCGCGCGGGCCGGCTGCGCCGGATCATCGTGGGCACGACCAACTTCCTGGGCGCGCTCGACGAAGCGGTCATCCGCAGCGGCCGCTTCGGGCGCTACGTCCCCGTTCCGCCTCCGGACCTCGCGGAGGCGGTCGAGATCGTCTCCTACTACCTGAAGCGGCTGGGACGCGGCGGACAGAAGGTCTTCGTCCCCAGCGATGCCGAGCTGAACGACCTCCTGGCTCCGCTGTTCCTGGCGAACCGGAGGAACCAGCGCTTCTTCTCGGGCTCGGACCTGGAGGCCGCGGTCACGGAGACCTACCTGCGGTGCGCGCAACGCGACACTCCGTTGGACACCCTGGATGCGGATGCGGCTCCCGTGCACCTGACCCGGGACGAGCTGGGCTCCGCGCTGGAGGGCGGTCCCCGGTCTGTTTCGGCACACTCCATCCGCCGCTTCCTCCGGGAGACCCAGCGCCATTGCGGCGCCGGTCTCGCGGAGGTCCTGGCGCAACGCTTCGACCCGACGGAGTAGGGCGCGCGACATCCCGCCTGACTCCAGGGTGATTCGCACGGCGGTGTCCCCCGTCCATCCTCCGAGGCCATGGCAACGACACCGGACAGCGCCTCGGACGCGGGCCCGCAGTACCTGCCCACCCCCCTTCCGGAGGCCCGGGCCTTCGAGTGGGCGCAGTTGCTGACCTCCACCCGTCAGGGCCTGGGGGAGCTCTTCTCCTGGCTGGAGGCCGCTTGCGAGAACAGCGCTCGGGCCGCGGGTCGCGACAACGAGCACCTGTCCACAAGCCTCCTCATCTCCGGTGACCGTGGCTCCGGAAAGACGACCCTCCTGCTCAGCGCCGTGCAGGCCCTGATGGACAGGAAGAGCTTCGTCGGCGAGCGGGGTGACGACCCCAGGGTGGCCGCGCTGTCGCGGATGCTCGAACGGCTGGAGCGGCGCATCCTCTGGCTGGAGCCGCTCGACCTGGAGCCCGTTTCATCCAAGGCCAACCTGCTGGCCACGCTGCTGGTCCGCGTGCGCGCCGCGCTGGACGAGCAGCGGCACGTGAAGGGCGCGCGCGGTGAGTCCGCGCGATGGTCCTCCTCCATCCTGGAGGAGGGCGCGGAGGAGACGTGGGGGAAGCTGGATCACCTCATCCGCGACGCGTCGTTCATGTGGGAGGACATCCCGTCCACCACCGATGCCCGCGTGCGCGCGGAGCAGCAGATCCGCGCGTCGGAGATCTACGCCGACTTCCAGCCGCGCTTCGCGGAAGCCATGGAGGACGTGGCGCGCACCCTGGCCATGCCGCGCTTCGGCCCATCCGGTGGTGACCAGGTGCTGCTCGTGCTGCCCATCGACAACGTCGACCGAAGCATCGAGCACCTCTACAACATCGTGAAGCTCACCCGCATGGTGGCCAGCCGCCACCTCTGGTTCGTGCTGGCCGCGGGCCATCAGGAGTTCCAGCGCTTCATGGAGCGCTCCTTCCAGAAGGAGTTCATCGTCTCCGGACAGGCCGGCATTGGCGCGAACGATCAGGAGGAGACGCTCGCCATCGCCCGGCGGCAGGCCGCCACCACGCTGCGCCGGGCGCTGCCGCCCAGCTACCGCATCTCGCTGAATCCGGTGGACCCCTACGAGGCCTGGCGCTTCACCGTGGACGGAAGGGAGGAGGAGTCACTGGGCCTGCTGCTGCGGAAAATCGCGCTGCCTTGGAGTCAGCGGAGCGAGGCGCGGCTGCTGGATTCCTTCGACGACCTCTTCGACCTGAAGGGCCGGCTCCAAGCCAACGTGGCGCAATGCTACCGGGACGCCCTTGTCGCCGATGACGACCAGCAGGCCCGCGAAGCCAGCGTGCCCGAGGACGAGCCGATCCTCACCTACACCGCCAGGACCGCCCTCAGGCTACCGGCGCGGACCCTGCAGGATCTCTGGCATGCGGTCCATCGTGAAGTCCTTGGAGTCAGTCCGTCCACCCCTGGCTCCAGCCCTCGGGAGACTGGGGAGTCCGCGGTCCGGATCGCCACGGAGATGCTCCGCAACGCCATCGACGAGAGCGACCTGCCGGCCTGGGCGAGCGAGCAGCTGCTCCACCGCATCCTCCGGCATGACGACCAGGGACGCGTCCGCCTGGACCTGACCGGCAAGCCCGTCCGCCGCTTCAAGCGCACCAGCCTCCATGGCGTCCTGCGGGGGAACCCCCGCTCCCCGGGGGGGAACGGAGCGGGTGTGCACTCCCGGATGCTGAGCACGGAGGTCCACCTGCGCCGCTTCCATGAGGTGGTGCTGGTGCTGAAGGACCTGGCGGGAGCGGGCCGCGAAGCGCCGCTGCCCGCGAACGTCGCGGGCTGGTTCATGATCTTGCATGACGTGCTGATGCTGTTCGAGCGGCCCCGCGTGCTGAGCGCGAACGTGACGCCCTTCGAAATGAGCCCGGAGATGGTCGTGACCGTGCACGAGCTCTGGGCGGAGCGCGCACGCGGGAGGCCGTTCGTCCTGGTGGATTTCTGGTGGACGCCCCCTTCGTGGAACACCTTCATCGAGTTCGCCGTCCTCACCGCTCAGTGGCGCGCGTTCCTCGTGCGGCTCTCCCATGAGTTCTTCACCGACACCCACGACGCCACCCTGCGCGCCCGTCTCATCCAGGCGGCGTGGGTGGAGAACATCTGCTCCGTGGCCGGCAGGGAGTTGGGCCGGTGGGACTGGGGAGATGAAGACGACGGCGTCTCGTCCGTGCTGACGCCGGGAGTGGGGCTGGCCGCGCTCCAGCGCTATGAAACGCGGGTGCGCCACCGGGTGGAGCAACTCGTCTCCCAGGGCCAGCAGAGCAGCGCCGTGTATGACCGGGAGTGGACGGCGCAGGTCTGGCTGCGCAACACGCTCCCCCTCCTGGTGCTGCCGGAGTTCGCGCTTGCCTCCGATGCGCGGGACCTGCTGCACCCGTCGCCTGGAGTCACGGATGGGCATCCCAGCTGGGATGCCCTGGTGAAGGCCTGGCGCACCCAGGCGCCCCGGCTGACGGCCTTCCGGTGGCAGCGGGTGCACGAAGCCGTGCACCACTCCAGCACGGCCGAGTCGATCCGGCGCGCGCTCGGCGGGCCCGCGTCGGCCGCGTATCAAAACTGGAGCAATACCGTGGTGAACGCATGGTTCACCGTGGTGGACCACGAGGGGGATCCGCTGGCGGAGGTGGTACCGGGCATGACGCAGGGCCTGGACGTCTCCCACCTCGAAGAGCACCCGTGAACCGCGACGGCTCGCGCCCACCTCCCGGCAGTCTGGCCCCACGCCGCGTCCCGGAGGCGTACGTGCGCGCGGAGGTCGCCAGCTTTCCGCTGACGAGCCTCCAGGCCTTCCGCTCGGCGGTGACGGAGCTGGTGCCGTCACTGGACTCGGAAGACGGCGAACCCACCTGGGCGCTCTGGCGCGAGTGCGAGAAGGGCCTGTCGGAGCACGCCAGCGGCTGGTCGCTGGATCGGATCATCGCCGTGCGCGACGCGTTCTGGTTCCCCTCGCGAGGACACGTCAGCCACCGGCAGGCCCCACGCCAGGGTGTGTCCATGTTCCACTACCTGCGGAACCTGGCGGACACGCACCTGGAGCGGCGGCCCGGCGTCACGGTCATCTTCCAGGGCACGGGCGCGGAGGCGGTGGAGGCGCTGACGCACTACCGCTGGCTCACCTTCGCGATGCCGGAGGACCTGCTGCTGGGGGCCGTGCCGGTGGAGCCGCCTCCCACGCGCGTGGACATCGAACCGCCCCTGCTGGTGCGGCACCTGCTGGATCGCGGCGTGGCGGAGGTCCACCACCACGTCGGCGCGGGCATGGACTTCCCGCTGCTGTGGGCTTCGCTGCTGTCCGCCGTGGGCGCTCCGAGCCTGGACCCGAGCTCGCTGACGGGGCCGGGGCTGCCCTTCGAGGACGGGGAGCGGATGCTGCGCTGGCTGCTGGCGGCCGCGGTGACCCGCTGTGTCCTGGCGGAGGTCCTGCTGCGCCGTGAGACGCCTCCGCTCCTGGACTTCGTGCGCGGTCTCTCGGAGTCCCGGGCCTGGCTGCCCCAGCGGCGGCGCGTGCTCGCGCGGACGTTGGAGGCGCTCTCGCGGGGCCGGCGGGAAGTCCTTCCCGCCCTGGATGAGCTGCGTGGCCTCTATGAGGATCTGCATCCGCTGGCGGCCTACAACGTGAACGACCCCCCCGCCACGCTCGACGAGGTGTGGCGGCGGTGTGATCCGCTCGCGCTCCGGCTGCGGCTGAGCACGCCCAATGGAGGCGAGCGCTGGCTGGTGCGCTCGGGCCTGAAGCACCTGGCGGCCCTGGAGCACGCGGGCATCCAGGACGTGCACTTCGAGCGCCTCTTCTGGCAGGTCCAGCGCGTGCGGTGCGTCAGCTACCGCGCCTACGTGCAGCGGCCCCTGACCGCGGGGCTCCAGTGGTTCATCCGCTTCTATGGCCGTCCACGCGCCATGAAGGGGCCCTTGAGCGCCGTGCGCGCGGAGGTGTCCTACGCGGTGGCGGGCGGGGACCAACCCATCGCCGCGCTGGAGGTGCGCACGAGCCCCTCGGACGACCCCATCCGCATCGCGGAGGAGCTGACGTCCCTCACCCAATCATGGCGGGGCGTGCTGAGCCGGACGGGAGAGCGCGTCGCGGATGGGCGGTCGCCGGAGTTCGGCGTGGTGATGCACCTCATCAAGGACCGGGACCCGAGCCACCACTGGGCGCAGGGGCAGCCGCCCGCCCACGGCATGGGCACATACGCGGAGCCGGTGCCCGAGCGGCGGGTGCAGTTGGGCGGGCGCTATTCGGACTACTTCGCCGCGCAATCCGTGCAGGTGGAGGCCCTGGTGGACCTGCTGCGGGCGGTGCCGCTGTCGCTCTGGCTGGTGCGGGGATTGGACGTGGCGTCGGACGAGCTGAGCGTGCCCACGTGGGTGCTGGCGCCGCTGTACCGCTACATCCGGTGGGGGGCCGCGCGCGCCGCGGCGAAGCGGGAGTCGCGGCGCGCTCCGCCGCTCCGGCTGACGTCGCACGTGGGCGAGGACTACCGGCACCTCATGGAGGGCCTGCGCCGAATCTTCGAAAGCGTGCACTACCTCCTGGACCGCACGGGAGGACGGCTGGGCCACGCCACCGCGCTGGGTGTGGAGCCCGGGGCGTGGGCTGAGTCCGTGGGCGCGGTGATGATGCCGGCCGAGGACCGGCTGTGGGACCTGGTCTTCGAGTGGCGGCTGTACAGCGACTACCGGCTGCCCCCCGCGCTGTCCGCGGAGGCCCCACCCGGACGGCCGCTGCGGGTGGATAACCTCCTGCGCGAGCTGTCCGAGGCCGTCTTCGGCAGGTGCGTCGCGCCGCACGTGCTGGCCGAAGCGCACCACGTGCTGCACAACCTCTGGTGTCCGCCGCTGGCGCGCGACGAGGGAGGCGTGGGACTGGATGCCTTCAGCCGGGCCTTCCGCCGGCTCAACTGGAGCCGGGTGCTCAACGGCGCGCACGTCCGGCGCGTCCTCGTGGCCTACCGGGAGGACGAGCGCGTGTTCCAGCGAGGCCAGCAGCTGGTGGACATCCCGCTGGATGCCTCGGAGGTCGCCACGCTCCGGTCGGTGCAGGCCGCGATGCGCCGGCTCGTGGGGGCGCGAGGGACCGTGGTGGAGGTGAATCCGTCCAGCAACCTGCTCATCGGCAACCTGCTGGACCTGCGCAACCACCCCATCCTCCGGCTCAATCCTCCGTCCGCCGAGGAGGGCGCGCCGCCGCCCGTCCCCATCGCCCTGGGCGCGGACGACCCGGTCACGTTCTCCACCTTCCTGCTGCGCGAGTATTCCCTGCTGCACGAGGCGGCGCGCAGCGCGGGCTATTCCGAGCGGGAGGTGCACGAGTGGCTGTCCAACATCCGCCAGACGAGCATGGACGCGCGCTTCACCGTGCCGTGGAGGCCCGGCGCCCTGCACATGGCGGACGAGCTGCTGGACGCATTGGCCCACTTCACCCGGAGGGCCGTGAGTCGCCATGAGGCCCCGGCTTGAGCATCACCGCGCCGCCGGCGCCAGCGGGGGAGGCGGCGGAGCGCCCGCGGGGCTGGACGGAGGCAGCACCTTCTCCGACTGACCGAGGAGCCGGCGCAGCACCTTGTCCATGACGGAGCTCAGGAGCTTGTCCGCGGACCAGCCCGCGACGACCGCCAGCGCCATCATCGTGAAGAACGCCGCCTGACCGTCGCTCACGACGATGTGGAGGATGCCGGAACCATCGACGGCTCCCGCTGGCCCGTCTCGCGTCTCCACGGACAGCAGCATGCTGGATTGCTCCAGGAAGAGGAGCACCAGCGCCGCGAACGCGCCGATGACGGGCTTCACCAGCAGGTGGTAGGCGAAGAAGCGGCTTGTCGCCCCCGTGGCGACGACGAAGCGCTCCTTCGCCATCATGTTGGAGGCGATGGCCCCGGAGGCCCCAGCGAAGCCCACCAGTAGCAGCCCCCAGGGCACCAGACTCCGCGGCCAGTCCGTGACGAGCGTCCGCGACAGGATCACGAACGAGGCGCCGAAGACCGCCAGCAGCAGCAGCGTGCTCAAGACCTGGATCAAGACATTGATGGAGAGCTGCCAGAACGTCTTGTCCACCTGCTGATTGACCATGTCGAGCGCCCCGCGAAGCACGCTGCGGCAGTAGCGGGACTGCTCCGCGTCCAGGAGCGGGGGCGTGCTGGCGCCGCTCGCAGGGCCGTCCACCCGGGTGAGCCTGCGGACGCACTGGGGCAAGGGACCGATCTCCTTGTCCGTGCCGAGCCAGAGGAGGGCCCGCGAGTCCGTGACCCGGCGCGCGAACTGCTGCTGGATCTCCAGCGCCCGCGGCACCAGCATGTGCTGCGGCATCACGAGCAGCAGCAGCCCGTCCACGTCATGGATGAGCTCCCAGAAGGAGAAGGACCAGCGCCCCGTGGGCTTGTCCAGGCACCACCGGGCAGTGTCCAGCCTCTCCTGGCATTGCTTCAGGATGGCCTGGTCCTCGTCGGTGAGGTCCGTGCGGATCCGGCACAGCGCGAGGAGCGAGTCGTCGCTCTCCACCCTGTTCCAGAGCAACTGGGTGGCCGAGCCGAACCCCCGCCGCCGCCGCAGGAATCCCACGCGCTTCAGCAGTTCCGGCAACGGATGGTCTGGAAGCGTATCGGTGGCCGCCATGAAGGACACATGGCCACGGCGCCAGCAGGTGACAACCCGCCGTGCCGCGCAGCGCGTCAATGTCATGCGTCACCGAGCTTAGGCCGTGAGATTTGATTAGCTGGAACAGGTACTGATACGCCCGGTGCCCCTCCACCCCGGAAAGGTGCATCGCATGTCGCGTCGCTCCCGAATTGTCTCAAGATTTCTGTCTTCACCGCTGCTCGCGGCCACGTCGCTCGCGCTGGCCTGCGGGCCGGTCACCGACGAGCCGCCCGCTCCCGTGGAAGCGCCCGCGGAGGTGGCCCAGCCGCTCGCGGTGAGCGGCTTCGCGGAGATGCACCACCACATGTTCGCCGAGGAGGCGTTCGGCGGTGGGTGGTTCCACGGAAGCCACACCGGCACGCTGGCGAGCTGTGACGGCGGCATGCCGGAGAGCGACCACGCGCGCGTCCGCATGGACCTGCGGGACATGCTCAATCTCTGCCCCAACTCCGGCAGCGTGAACCTGGGCGGCATCCCCATCCTGTCCGACGTCTTCGGCGTGGGCGGCGCGGTGGCGTCGGAGGTCATCGGCCAGGTGGAGGGCACCGAGGGCGACACCGGCCTGCACCTGGGCCGCATGGAGACGCCCACCCAGTGGCCGCGCTGGGACACCATCGCGCACCAGCAGGCGTGGGAGGGCTGGCTGAACAAGGCCCGCCAGGGCGGCATGTCCCTGGTCATGGTGTCGCTCGTCAGCAACGAGTTCCTCTGCAAGGCGCTGCCGTACCAGAACCTCAAGCGCCCCTGTGACGAGATGATGGACGTGGACGTCCAGCTCCAGATGGCCCGCGACTTCGACGCGCGCACGGACTGGGCGGAGATTGCGCTGTCGCCCGCGCATGCCCGGCAGATCATCTCGCAGGGCAAGCTCGCGATGGTGCTCTCCATCGAGTCCAGCAAGCTCTTCGGCACCAAGGACTGGCGCGCGGAGTTGAACCGCGTCTATTCGCTGGGTGTGCGCTCGCTGCAGCCCGTGCACCAGCTGGACAACCGCTTTGGTGGCGCGGCCCCGCACAACGCCATCTTCCAGGTGGCCCAGTTCCTGGAGAACTGTCACATCGACACGGACTGCGGCCTCACCGGCAACGGTTTCACGTTGGGCTTCGACGTGGACGCCAACTGCAAGAACACCAAGGGCCTGACCGCGGACGGCAAGGCGCTGGTCCAGGAGATGATGAACAAGGGGATGCTCATCGACATGGCCCACATGTCCGAGAAGAGCGTGCAGGACGCCTATGCTCTGTCCCAGGGCCGGACGTACTACCCGCTGTACATCTCCCACGGCCACTTCCGCGAGGTGATGAACCCGGACCTGGCCGCCAACGAGAAGACGACGCCGTCGTGGGTGGTCCGCTACGTGCGCCAGACGGGCGGCATGTTCGGCCTGCGCACCGCGCACGATGAGACGCGCAACTACAACCGCACGCCGGTGGCCAACAACTGCCAGGGCTCCACGCGCTCGCTCGCGCAGGCGTACGAGTTCGGCCGCCAGGGCCTCAAGGTCAACATGGGCTTCGGCGCGGACCTGAACGGCTTCATCCAGCAGACGCGCCCGCGCTTCGGTGACTTCGGCGCGTGCTCCGCGGGCTTCCGCGCGGAGGCGGACGCACAGGAAGAGCAGCAGCGCGTCTCCGGCCCGCCGCCGCTGGGCACCGACTTCGACGTGTACGGCCTGGCCCACGTGGGCCTGCTGCCGGACGTGGTGAAGGACCTGAAGCAGCTGGGCGTCAACACCACGGGCCTGGAGGGCTCCTCGGAGAACTTCATCCGGATGTGGGAGCGCGCCAACGGCACCCGCACCGGCATGGCGGACGCGGCCAACGACATCGACACCGGCGGTGTCGACCCCTACGTCGCCAAGGCCACCCGTGAGGCGTCGTATCCGAAGCTCTGCGGCAAGGCCTACGCCCCCAGCACCAAGCTGGTGTCGGAGACGTGCCGCTTCGACCAGGAGTGCAAGTCCAACCAGTGCAGTGCGTGGGACGACTGCGGCGACATCCCGGGCGTCTGCACCTGCTCCGCGGATTCGCACTGCGCCTCGAACCAGTTCTGCGGCTGGGGCACCAACGACGGCAAGTGCGTGAACAAGCGCGCCAAGGGCTCCCTGTGCTCCTCCGGCCGCGAGTGCCAGTCCGGCAAGTGCTCGTGGCTGATGTGCACCTGAGTTCCCCGCAGTGAAACGGCCCCCGGGCGCTTCGGATCCCGGGGGCCGGATGCGGCAGGAACGACTAGCGCAGCTGAAGGAAGGAGAACGACAGGCCCTGGTGCGTCGCCACCAGGTTGCCGGTCAGGTCCGTCAGCTCGCGGTAGTTCGTGGTGCCGCTGTTGTTGGTGAACTCGCTGAACACCGTGCGGCCGTTCAGCTCGTACAGGAAGGAGCTGCCCGTGCTGGCCGGCAGCGTGTCCACCAGCGTCGCGTGGGTGCCGGCGGCCGGGTCGATCTTCCACCACTTCCAGGCCACGGCGCTCGCCAGGGTGCGCGCGACCGTGTCCGGCGCGACCGGGTAGGCGGTCTCATCCAGCACGCGCAGGTAGCCCGTGCCGTTGGGGCCCGCGAGCAGCGAACCCGTGGCGCCGCCGTTCGTCAGCGTGCCCAGCTCCTTGAAGAAGTCCTTGTCATAGGTGTTCGTCACCGGGTCGAACTTCAGGAGGCAGGGGGTGGGCACGCTGGGGTTTGTGCCGGACACGCGCTTCTCCGCGGCGCCATACGCCTCCGTCGCCAGGTAGACCTTGCCGTCCGTGCCCACGATGCCGTCGCGCACGTAGCCGCAGCGATCATCCTTCACCAACACCGCGCTGTCGTTCGCCGTGTCCACCACGATGATGCCCGCCTGCCTGGTGACGGCGGCGCCCGCGCGCCAGCCCACCGGCATCAGCACCTTGGTGCCCACGCGGATCGGATTGGAGGCGAAGGTCGTCGAGCTCCCGGCGATGGTCAGCTCCGGCAGCGAGATGCTGTTCGTCAGCGTCATGTCCTTCGGGTTCCAGATGATGACCTGCGAGTTGCGGCCGTCGAAGTAGTAGGCCTTCGTCTCGGAGGCGAACTGGAACTGGTTCTGGTACTCGCCGATGGAGGTGACGCCCTTGCCCGCGAAGGTGACCTCACCGGCCTTCTCCAGCGTGTTGCTGGCCGTCAGGTTGTAGCGGGTGACGGTGGCGCCGGCGCTGCTGGAGACGAAGATGGAGCCCGTCTTCGAGATGCCGGAGCCCAGCGCGCGGCCGTTGATCTGCGTGGCGTTGGCGGTGGACAGCGGCGTGTTCGGATCCAGCGTCTCCGTCAGGACGACGTAGCTCGTGGCGTTGCCCTCGACGCTGACCTGCGCGACGAAAGCGTACATCGGCGGCGGCGTGCCCGCGTCGGTGTCCGTGCCCGCGTCGGTCGTCGTACCCGAGTCCGGGGTGTTGTCGTCTTCGTCGTCGTTGCAGGCCGCCGCCGTGAAGGCGAGGGAGAGCGCCAGCAGCAGACGCGCGGAGGTGCGGAAGAAGGGTGAAGGCTTCAAAGGACTTCCCTTTCAAGTAGGGGTGAAGGTGCGGCGGAGAGCAGAAAGGCGATGTTCAGCGCTCCAGCGTGAACTTGGCGGCGACGAGGCGCCCGGGGCGCTGGACCCCGTAGAAGTCGTAGGTCTGGGCGTTGGTGAGGTTCTGGAAGTCCAGCGTCCAGCTCAGCCGGGTCGTCATGTCGCGGATGACGTAGGTGAGCGCCAGCGCGTGCGTGAGCTGTGAGTCGATGCCCAGCTTCTCGTCGTTGCCCAGCGCCTCCCAGGAGAGGAGGAAGTCGTCCACGTAGCGCGTGCGCCAGGTGACCAGCAGCTCGTCCTGGAACTTGAGCAGGCCGGACACCCGGACCTGCGCGCTGCCGTTGGCGGTCAGGTAGGGACGGTTGGGGATGCGCTGGTCCTTGAACTCGGCGTAGTTGCCCTCGCCGGAGGTGTTGCGCAGATCCTGATACGTGGCGTTGCCATCCAGGCTCAGGTAGCGGCCCGGTGACGTCCACCCCACGGAGCCCATTCCGCCCAGCGAGCGGGACCCGTAGACGTTCTGGTACGTGAAGGAGCTTCCCTGGCCAATCAGGATGATGAGCTGATCCGTCAGCCGGGCGAAGCCGCCCACGTTGGCGCGGAAGCTGCCGGCGCGGCCTTCCTCGGACGCGTAACCCAGCCCCAGGTTGAAGTTGTGGCTGGTCTCCGGCTGGAGCCCCAGGTTGGCGTCGATGAGGTTCCCGTCACCGAAGAGCTCATCCGGGCGCGGCAGCCGCGTGGCCCACTCGTAGGAGGCCTTGGCGCTGAGCTCGGGGGTGATGCGGAAGCGCAGGCTGTCGCCCAAGCCCAGCTCGTGCGCGGTGCGGCCCTGGTCCAGGAACTCCGCGCTGGCCAGCAGCTTCTGCGCCCGCACGTCCTGGAGGTAGTCCTTCACGAAGGCGATGTTCTGGAGCCGCCCGTCGATGGCATCGAGCTGGTACTCCAGGCCCGTCACCAGCGACGTCACGCCGCGGGACGCGGAGAGCGGATCCGGCTGGTTGTTCGCCTGGAGCCGGCGGTCTTCGCCCGTCCGCGCCACGAAGGTGGGTGACACCGCGAGCCGCAGCGTGTGCGCGCCCCCGGGCACGGGCGCCCAGGCGGCGTTGAACCGCGCGAACGCGGTGTGCTGGTTGATGTAGCGCTCCGTGCCGCCTTCGGTGATCTCCCCCGGCTGGGGCAGGGTGAGGAAGCAGCGGCCATACCAGTCGTAGGCGCACGAGCCGATGTCCAGGAACCGGTTGCGGCGGAACGTGTACCCGCCCACCGCGTCCACGCTCACGCCCGGGTCATGGTTCCGCGAGTAGCGCAGCGTGGCGCCAGCGGAGCCGTCGGCGGTGGTCACCTCGCCGTAGGCGGCCTCCATGTTGACGTCGTTCTGGATGTCGCGGCCGGCGGCGTTGAAGAAGCCGCGCACGAGCAGGCGCCGGGCCCAGGGCTTGTCCACGAAGCCCGCCTCCACGCTGGCCCCGCCCGCGCGGTAGCCGTCGTGGAAGCGCCGCACCTCCACGGGCACGGGCTTGCCCAGGTCGTTGGGCACCTCCACGTTGACGGGGTAGTCGTTGCGCGCGTCGTCGTAGAAGGCGTGCGCGCGCACCATCAGGCCGGTGGAATCCTGGTAGTGGCGGCCGCTCGCGGTGAAGCGGTGGGTGTTGAAGGAGGCCAGCTCGTAGGAGCCCGCCACGGCCGAGCCGCGCACGTCCTGGTCGGTGACGAGCTCCACGGCGCCGCCCAGCACGTCCGCGCCGAAGCGGATGGGCACCACGCCCGTGTAGACCTCCAGCTGCTGCACCAGGTTCACCGGCACGTTCGCCAGGCCCGGGCCGTAGCCCGCGAACTCCAGCGGCACGCCGTCGATGAAGAAGCGCACCTGATCATCCGACAGGCCCGCGATGGAGATGCGCGCGCTGCTGCCCAGGCCGCCCGTGCGGCGCACGTCCACGCCCTCCGTGCGCGCCAGCGCGGTGCCCAGGTCGGCGGACTCCATGCTGGCCTGCTCCAGCTCGATGACCTGCACGGCCTCCGCGGACTTGCGGCGGCGCTCGGCGCGCGTCTCGCCCACGGCGGTGACCTCGACGTCCTCCTGGTACTCGGTCGGGGCCTCGTCCTGGGACGCCGCGGCCTTGGGCTCGCTGGACAGCGCGGGTGGCGGAGTGGCCGCCACGGCCTTGGAGCGGCCGGGCAGCTGGAAGACGTAGGTGTACGTGACGCGCGCGGGCGCGGGGACGCCGTTGCGCTTCGCGGGCGTGAAGCGGAACTGGAGCGCGGCGGTGCGCGCGGCTTCATCGAAGCCGTGGCCCACGGGCTCCATCACCTCCGCCTGCGTCACCACGCCCTGCGTGTCCACGCGCAGACGCAGGCGGACGCTCGCCTCCAGCCGGGCGCGCTCCGCCTCTTCAGGGTAGGGCGCTTCCACGGCGTGGATCAGCTTCGGCAACTCGATGACGGGCTCCGCCGGAGCTGCTTCGGGCGCCGGGGGCGTGACCGCCGGAGCCTCCGCCTGCGCTGTGCCCGCGTGAGCCAGGCCACCGAAACAGATGGAAGACAGCAGGGCCACGCCCACCTGGGACCGCCACCTGCGCTTCGCCTTAATCATGATTATGAAAATGGTTCTCATTTTCAAATGCGCGACGTTTAGCCGCACGAAGTCTGAGCTGTCAAGGCACCACGGCAAATCAGGCAGCGCGGTCCTGGGGAGCCTTCACCGTGGTGTGAAGACCATCCGCGACGCGGAACGCGAGCTGGAGTGATTGATCCGCGTTGAGGCGCGGATCGCAGTGCGTGTGGTAGCGGTCGGAGAGGTCGTCCTCGGATACGTCCAGCGGGCCGCCCAGGCACTCGGTGACATCCTGGCCGGTCATCTCCAGGTGGAGTCCTCCGGGGTGCACGCCCTCGGCGGCGGCGACCTGGAGGAAGCCCATCACCTCCGCGAGGATCCGCTCCAGCGAGCGCGTCTTGTAGCCGTTGCTGGCCTTGTGCGTGTTGCCGTGCATCGGGTCGATGGACCACACGACGGGGCTGCCGTGGCGCCGGGTGGCGGCCATCAGCCGGGGCAGGCGCGCGGCGACCTGCTCCGAACCGAAGCGCCCGATGAGCGTGAGCTTGCCCGGGATGCCCTGGGGGTTGAGTGTGTCGACGAGGCGGACCAGATCGTCCGGCTCCAGCGTGGGACCGCACTTGAGCCCGATGGGGTTCTGGATGCCGCGCATGAACTCCACGTGGCCGCCGTCCAGTTGGCGGGTGCGCTCGCCAATCCAGAGCATGTGCGCGGACGTGTCGTACCAGCCGCCCGTGGTCTCATCGACGCGCGTCATCGCCTGCTCGACGTTGAGGAGCAGGGCTTCATGGCTGGTGAAGAAGTCCACCGGACGCACGGCGCCTTCGGACTCCGGCCGGTGGCCCAGGAGGCGGGTCAGGTCCGTGTAGCCCTCGCGCGCGAAGGCCCGCACCAACTGCATCGTCTCCGCGGACTGGTGGTATGCGCGCAGCAGGCGCTGGGGATCCGGCGTGCGCTCGCGCGCGTCGAAGTCCATGCCGTTGATGATGTCGCCGCGGTAGCTGGGAAGCGTGACGCCGTTGATGGTCTCCGTGGCGTTGGAGCGCGGCTTGGCGAACTGGCCGGCGATGCGGCCCACCTTCACCACCGGACAGCCGCCCGCGAACGTGAGCACGCCCGCCATCTGGAGCAGGAGCTGGAAGGTGCCGCGCACGTTCTCCGCGGAGAACTCCTTGAAGCTCTCCGCGCAGTCGCCGCCCTGGAGCAGGAAGGCCTTTCCCTCGGCCACCTGGCCCAGGGCTTCCCGCAGGCGGCGGGTCTCTTCGGTGTGCACCAGCGGCGGCAGGCGCGCCAGCTCCGCCTCCACGCGCGCGAGTGCGGACAGGTCGGGGTAGTCGTCGGGGATGTAGCGGACCGGCTTCGCCCGCCAGGAGGAGGGGGACCAGGAGGGATTCGTCACGGGAGCGCCGTCACTTTCGGGGGCAGGATTCCCTGCGCGACGCAGGAGTCGAGGTATCGGTAGAGGAGGTTCCGGTCCGTGGGAGGGCAGCGCACGCCGCTGGCCTCCAGCGCGGCCAGCAGCCGTTCACAGCGGATGGGGCCCAGGCCGAAGGCCGGGGTGGAGTCCCCGCTGCGCAAATCGAAGAACGCGAGCGTGGCGTCGTGGCCGCCGGAGCCCTTCGCGACGCGGTCGCGCCACTCCGGCACGTGACACAAGTCCAGCGGGTAGCCGTAGTCACGCACCCAGCCGAAGAGCTCCGACAGGCGCACCTCCGCGGCCGGCGTCACGTTGAACACCGCGCCCGGATGCGACGCGAGCGACAGCTGGACGATGGCGCTGGCCACGAAGTCCACCGGCGTCCAGACCTCGCCCACGTCCAAAAGCGGCAGGGCGCGGACGGGCAGTCCCGCGAGCACGATGCGCCACACCAGGTCCTGCGTGTTGATGAGCGCGGTGTCCGGAGCACCCACCACGCGGCCCAGGCGGTACACGGTCGCGGGCAGGCCGCGCTCGGAGGCCTGTTGCACCAGCCGCTCCGCGATCCACTTGCTCTGCTGGTAGCCGTCGCGAAGGCCGGGGTGCGAGGGGACGAAGGCCTCCGGCACGTCCGGGGACAGGTTCGCCTGGGGCGCCACCGCCAGCGTGGACACGTAATGGAAGGGCTTGGGGCGGACGGCGGCGGCCAGCTTGAGCAGCTCGCGCGTGCCGCGCACGTTGACGCCCTGGAGGCTGCCGTACTCGCGCACCACGCTGACGACCGCGGCGTTGTGGATGACGGCGTCGCATTCGGCGGCGAGCCCGTGGAAGCGCGTGGAGTCCAGGCCCAGCAGCGGCTGGGAGAGGTCCGCCGGAAGCGCGAGCACCCGCGCCTCCAGTCCCGTCAGGGGCAGCTTCTGGCCGGTCAGCGCCGAGCGCAGCCGCTCCATCGCCTGCGCCTCGTCCTTCGCGCGCACGGGGCAGATGATGCGCGCGTCCGTCCGGGTCAGGAGCTGGTGGAGCAGGTGCGCGCCGACGAAGCCGGTGGCGCCGGTGAGCAGGACCTGGCGGTAGCCGTTTCCTTGGCTCGGCAGCTCGCGCGCCCAGGCCTCGCCCGTCGTGGGGGGGACGATGTCCTCGCCCAGCTCCGCGTCCGCGAGCATCGCGGGCGTGAGGCCGCCTGTCTCAGCGCCGCCCGTGCTGCCGCCCTGGAGCGCCTGCGCGAGGCCGGACACGGTGGGGTGCTTGAAGACGGTGGCCACGGGCACGTCGCGGCCCACGGCGATGCCCAGGCGGTTGGCGACCTGGATGCTCTGGAGGGACTGGCCGCCCAACTCGAAGAAGTCGTCCTGGAGCGACGAGGCGGCGCGGCCCAGCACCTGCTCCCAGACCTCCAGCACCGTGCGCTCCATGGGCGTCGCGGAGGCGAGCAGCGCGGCGCTCTCGTCCGCGGGCATCGCGTTCTGGAGGGCCTTGCGGTCGATCTTCCCGGTGCTGGTGCGCGGCAGCCGCTCCGCGAAGGAGAAGGCGCCGGGCACCATGGGCGCGGGCAGCGCAGTGAGCAGGTGCTTGCGCAGCTCCGCGGGCGAAGGCTCGGGCGACGCCACCAGGTGGGCGCACAGCCGGCGAGACCCGCCCGGCAGCACCTGACCGACCACGGCGGCCTCACGGATACCGGGATACTTCAGCAACACGGTTTCGACTTCGCCCGGGTCGATGCGGTGGCCGCTGATCTTGAACTCGTCGTCCACGCGGCCCACGAACACCAGTTGGCCGTCCTCGCGCACGCGCACCTTGTCGCCGGTGCGGTAGGCGCGGGGTGTTCCCTCCACCGCGTCCAGGCGGGTGAAGCGGGCGGCGTCCAGCTCCGAGCGGCCCAGGTAGCCCCGAGCGAGCGCGCCGCCCATCAGGCACAGCTCGCCCTCCTTGCCGGGGGTGGCCAGCCGGCCCTGCGGCGTGACGACCGCCGCGACGACGCCGGGCAGTGGGCGGCCGATGGGGACCTCGTCACCGGAGGGCAGGGCATCCGGCCCGGCAATCTCAGCGACGGTGGCGACGACGGTGGCCTCGGTGGGGCCGTAGGTGTTGAGCAGGTGCACGCGGTCGCCCGCGACGTCCTTCCAACGGGCGATGCGCTCCGGCAGCGCCGCCTCGCCGCCGATGATGACGGTGCGAAGCGCGTCGGGCAGCCGGGCGGCGCCGGTGGACAGGCTGTAGGCCAGCTCGTGCCAGAAGGCGGTGGGCAGGTCGAGCAGGGTGATGCCGGCTTCCGCGCAGGCCTCCATGAGGCGAGGCACCGACTGGAGCATCTCGTCCGTGCGCAGCACCAGCCGTCCGCCCGCGCACAGCGTGACGAAGATCTCCTCCACGCTGGCGTCGAAGTGGAGCGGGGCGAACTGGAGGACGCGGTCCTCGGGACCGACGCTGTAGCGCTGCGTCGCGCCCGCGACGAAGTGGGCCAGGGCCCCGTGCGTGATCTGCACGCCGTTGGGCTGCCCCGTGGAGCCGGACGTGTAGATGACGTACGCGAGCCGCGCCTCAGCGCTCGACGCGGGCTCCGCATCGCGTGCTTCCGGCCGCTGGGCAGCGGGCACGACTCGCGGGATGGCGTGCTCCGTCGAATCCAGCGCCGAGGTGCCAGCCTGCTCCAGCCGCTGCACTACGAGGACACCCGGCGCGGTCGGATCCGTGTCGGGCGAGGGGCGCTCGGACACCACCATCACGGCGGGGCGTGCGTCCTGGAGGATGGCCGCGTTGCGCGTGGCCGGGCCGGTCGGGTCGATGGGCAGGTAGCCCGCGCCCGCGAACAGGATGCCCAGGCAGGACACGATGGCGTCGATGCCCCGGGGCACCTTCACCGCCACCGCCGTGTCGGGCCGCACGCCCGCTTCGATCAGCCGGGAGGCCAGCGCCTGCGACGCCGTCACCAGCTCGCGGTAGGTCATCCGCCAGCGGCCGTGCTCCAGCGCGACCGCATCCGGACGGACGTCGGCCTGGGCCTTCAGCAACTCCAGCACCGGGCGCACCGGAGGCACCGGCCCGCCATCCAGGACGGAGCCTGGCGCGCCAGACGCGGAACGCCGCACGGGCTGCTCGGGCTGGGCGAGCAACGACTCCAGCAGCTGGAGGAACCCGCGCTGGTGCTCCTCGAGCGCGGCCTCCGTGTAGCAGGCGGGGTTCGCGTCCAGGTCCACGCGCAGGGCCGTTCCGCCCGACCGCGCATGGAAGCCGAAGGACAGGTCCTCCACCGGACCCGCGGAGATGTTGTGCGCCGTGCCCGGCACGCCCGCGAAGTCCAGGGCGTAGTCGAAGGGCATGATGTTGACGACGGGGCCGAACAGCTTGCGCTGTCCACCCACGAGGCGCAGGTCGCGCCGCAGTTGCTCGTAGCGGTAGCGCAGGTGTGGACGCGAGGCCTTCATCTCCGCCGCCACGTCGCGGGCCAGCGCGTACAGCCCCGCGTCCGGCCGCACGGCGATGCGCAGCGGCACGATGTTCATGGCCATGCACGGCACGCGCAGCGACGCGGATCCCAGGCGGCCCATCACCGGCAGGCCCAGCACCGCCTCCGGCGCGCCCGTGCGCTGGTGCAGGTAGATGGCCGTCACCGCGAGCACCAGGTCGGACCAGCTCACGCCCGCCTGCTTCGCACCCGCCTGCAGCGCCGTCATCAGCTCCGGCCGCAGGTATTCCGAGCGCCGCAGGAAGCGCGACGACATGGGCGCCGCCTCCGCGAGCAGCGGGGGCACCGGCGCGTCCTCGAAGCGGTTCACCCAGAAGTCGCGGTCCTTCTGAATCTGGGCGCCGCAGCGGTACGCGACGTCCTCCTCCATCACGGGGCCCAGCCGATTGAACCCCGCCGGTGCGGCCTTGCCCGTCACCTCCGCCGTGTAGAGCTCCGCCACTCGACGCGCGAGCAGCGAGAAGCCATAGCCATCCATGGCGATGTGGTGGATGCGCTGGAACCAGAAGGACCGCTCCGGCCCCACGGTGAGCAGCGCCTGCGCGAACAGCGGGCCCGTGCCCAGGTCCACCGTGCGGCCCAGGTCCTTCCACATCCACTCCTGCGTGGCGGCCCAGGGGTCGGCCTCGCCGCTCAGGTCCACGTGCTGGAGCGTCCAGTCCGTCCCCGCGTCGATGCGCTGGGCCGGCCCTTCCTCGCCCGCGACGAAGCGCGAGTGCAGCGCGTCCGCGTCCGCCACCGCCTTGCGCAGGGCGGACTCGAAGCGCACGGGGTCCACGGCGCCGCGGAATTCAATGCACTCCCCGGCGTTGTAGACGGGGCTCTTCAGGTCGAGCTGTTGCCCCACCCAGATGCCGTGCTGGGCCGCGGTCAGCGGGCGGTTGTCCTGGGATGGGAGCATGACGGGGAACTCCGAGGGGGAAGGGTGCCGCCCCGAGGGCGGGTCATGAGGCGCGAGCGCCAGGGGCCATCGCGACAGGCTGCTTCGCGGCGAGCAGCGCGTACCAGTCGGTGAGCGTGGGCTTCTCCGCGAGCTCCACGAAGGACACCTCCGTGCCGCCCTGCCGCCAGCGCTCCACCAGGCTCATCAGGCGGATGGAATCCATGCCGCGCTCGAGCAGGTTGTCGTCCTCGCCAATCGCGGACGCGGACTCCATCAGCAGCTCCGCCACGTCCGCGCGAAGCTGCTCGCGGTCCACCGCCGCTGCGGCGGCCCGCACCGGCATCGCGTCCATGAGCTGCTGCGTGGTGGTGACGAACGCCACGAGCCGCGACGCGTAGTCGAGCGCCATCTGGTGCTTCTCCAGCGAGAAGTCCGCCACGGCGTCCGCGACGAGGAAGGGACGGATCTCGCTCATGGAGCCGTCGCTGGCTGTCTGGAGGCAGCCGATATGCGCGTAGATGCCGCAGATGATGAGCTGGTCGCGGCCCTGCTCGCGCATCAGGTCCATCAGGCGCGTGTTGCGGAACGCGCTGTAGCGCCACTTGGTGAGGACGGTGTCGCCTTCAGCCGGGGTGAGCACTTCGATGATCTGCTGCTTCGGGCCGGCGCGGACGCCGGGGCCCCAGAACTCCAGCTGGAGGCCGCGCTGCTCCGGCGTCTGGTCTCCCGGCTGCGCCGAGTAGACGATGGGGATGCCCAGCTTCACCGCGTGCTCGCGCAGGCGCTGGATGTTGGCCACCAGGTCCGTCACCGGGGACTGCCCCTGTGTGAAGGCGTCCACGAAGTAGCGCTGCATGTCGTGGATGAGCAGGACGCAGCGCTTGGGCTCCGGCGTCCAGGCGAGCTTGTTCCGGGGCAGCTCCGCCGCGCCGGGCATGGAATAGGGGGCAATGGCAGGCAGTGCCATGGAGGGCTCCTGTTTCAGGGAGAAGGAGTGGAGAGGGACTGGCGCAGGCTGTCGCGCAGCGCCTTCTTGCTGACCTTGCCGACGCCCGTCTGCGGGAAGGCCGCGACGAACTCGATGCGGTCGGGGATCTTGAACGACGCCAGGCCGCGCTGGCGCAGGAAGGCGTTGAGCGCGGAGGGGGCGGGGGCCTCGCCGCGAGGGATGACGACGGCGCAGGTGCGCTCGCCCAGGAACTTGTCCGGGATGGCCACCACCGCGGCGTCGCTGACGGAGGGGTGCGCGAGCAGGTGGTTCTCCACCTCCTCCGCCGCGACCTTGTCGCCGCCCCGGTTGATCTGATCCTTCGCGCGGCCCTCCACCACCAGGTAACCCTCAGGCGTCAGGCGCACCAGGTCGCCCGTGCGGTAGAAGCCGTCCGTGGTGAAGGCCTTGGTGTTGTGCGCGTCCGCCTTGTAGTAGCCGCGGATGGTGTACGGCCCGCGCGTGAGCAGGTGTCCCGTCCCGCCGGGCGCCACCGGCACGTCGTCGTCGTCCACCACGCGCAGTTCGTCCGCGTCCGACATGGGGCGGCCCTGCGTGGTGACGATGAGCGTCTCCGGGTCGTCCAGCCGCGTGTAGTTCACCAGGCCCTCGGCCATGCCGAAGACCTGCTGGAGCCCGCAGCCCAGCGTGGGGCGCACGCGCGCGGCGGCCTCGTCGCTCAGCCGGGCGCCGCCCACCTGGAGGACCTTCAGGCTGGACAGGTCGTGCTTCTTCGCCAGCGTCGAGTCCAGCCACACCATGGTCAGCGGAGGCACCAGCGCGGTGACGGTGACGCGCTCGCGCTCGATGAGCGGGAACGCCACGTCCGGGCTGGGGTTCAGCGCCATCACCGCCGTGCCGCCCGCTTGGAACGTGCCCAGCACGCCGGGCGAGGACATGGGGAAGTTGTGCGCCGCCGGCAGCGCGCACAGGTACACCGTCTCCTGGGTGAACTGGCACACGTCCACGCTGGCGCGAAGGCTGTAGATGTAGTCGTCGTGCGTGCGCGGGATGAGCTTGGGCACGCCGGTGCTGCCGCCGGACAACTGGAAGAACGCCACGTCGGACGGCGACGGGCCCTCCAGCGTCACGGGCTCCGCGGGCACGGAGCCGAGCGCGGTATGCGCACCCGCGTCACCCAGCACCAGCACGTGCTTGAGCGTGGGCGTGGCGGCCTTCACCTGCGCCGCGAGCCCCCGGTAGTCGAAGCCACCGAAGCGGTCCGGGATGACGTACGCGACGGCCTCCGTGAACTCGCAGAAGTAGCCGATCTCCGAAGAGCGGTGCGCCGGCAGCGCGAACACCGGCAGCGCGCCCATGCGGAACAGCGCGAAGACGACCTCGTAGAACTCCGGCACGTTGGGCAGCTGCACCACCACGCGGTCGCGCGAACGGATGCCCAGGGCGTGGAAGCCCGAGGCCATGCGGTCCGCGCGCGCGTCCAGCTCCGCGTACGTCCAGCGGTGCGTGCCGCCCACCAGCGCCACGCGCGAACCGAAGTCCCGGGCGCGGTCGCGCAAGAGCTGGCCGAAGGTTTCCCCCCGCCAGTAGCCGGCCTCGCGGTAGCGCCGGGCGAAGTCCTCCGGCCACGTGGGGCAGCCGGGCAGGTGCTCCCGCGCGGTGCTCACGGCTGCGCCTCGAGGCCCAGGCCCATGGCCTGGAGCATGGTGCGGAACTTGGCCTCGGTCTCCGCGAGCTCCGCCTCCGGCGTGGAGCCCACGACGATGCCCGCGCCCGCGAACAGCCGCAGGGTGCGCTCGTCGGCCTCCGCGCAGCGGATGGTGACGGCCCACTGACCGTCGCCGTTCGCGTCGCACCAGCCCACGGTGCCCGTGAAGTAGCCACGGTGGAACGGTTCGATGTTCCCGATGGCCTCGTGCGCCAGCGCCGTCGGGTGGCCGCACACCGCCGGGGTGGGGTGCATGGCCAGCGCCAGCGTCAGCGACGTGATGGACGGATTCTTCAGCTCGCCCGTGATGCGGGTGGACAGGTGCCACATCGTCTGGGTGCTCACGAGCGACGGGCCCCTGGGCACGTCCAGCGTCTTGCAGAAGGGCCGCAGCGCCTCCGCCACCGCGTCGATGACGACCGCGTGCTCGTGCAGGTCCTTGAGCGATGCCATCAGCCGCGTGGCCCGCGCCGAGTCCTCCACTGGGTCCGGGCTGCGCGCGGCGGAGCCCGCCAGCGGATTGGCCAGGACCTGCAACCCCGAGCGTGCTACCAGCAGCTCCGGGCTCGCGCCGATGAGCGTGCGCCGGCCCACGCCGGGGGCCGCGTCCGCGCGCTGCGGCAGGTCCACCGCGAAGGTGTACCCATGCGGGTTGCGCCGGGCCAGGTTGTGCAGCAGCTGCCGCAGGTCCACGGGCGCCGCCGTGTCCACGTGCAGGGAGCGCGACAGCACCACCTTGCGCAGTGGGCCCTGCTGCATGAGCTTCAGCGCCGCCGCCACGCCGTCCCTGTACGCGGAGGGCTCCGGTACGGGGCGCAGCGTGTACTGACCGGCCAGGGGAGAGCGGGCGGCAGCGGCGGCGTCGAACACCATGGGCCCCGCGCGCTGGAGGGTGTTGGGTACCACCAGGTGCGCGGCCACCTTGCCGTCGAAGGGCACCGCGCCCACCGCCACCGGGATGTCATGCGCCGCGTCCCGCGAGGCGTTGAGCACCGAGGCCACGCGCTCCGGCAGGCCGTCCAGCGAGTTCGTCCCGCCCGCGTCCGGCACCGTGGCGAACACGCCACGCGCCAGCATGGTGCGCTTGGGGGACGCGAAGAAGAACGCGCCCGCGTCGTAGTCGCGCAGCAGCCGCGCCGCCAGCGCCTCCTGCTCCGGCTCCCGCGCCACGGCCGGCGCGCCCACCACGCTGTCCACCGTCCGCGCGTCAGTCTGCCGCTCAATGATTTTGGTTTCAGGAATCATTCTCAACTCGGGGCGATATTGGGGGAGAGGACAGGGGAGAGGAGGCGAACGCCGCGGGCGTGCTACACGCCCAGTGTGGCTCCACCGTCGATACACAAATCATGCATCGTGATGTGCCGGGCCTGGTCGGACGCGAGGAACACCACGGCGTCCGCGATGTCGTCCGGCGCGGCGATGCGGCGCAGCGGGATGCCCGTGCGGTAGGTGTCCAGCGAGCCCTGGATGACACGCACGGGGCCGGACTCATCCGTCCACATGCCCCGCTGCATGGCGGTGTCGGTGGAGCCAGGAGACACGATGTTGCAGCGGATGCCGTGCTCGGCCAGCTCCAATCCCAGACATTTGGTGAACATGGTGGAGGCGGCCTTGGAGGCCGCGTAGGCCGCCATCTGCATGCGCGGCACGCCGGCCGCGTTGGAGCCCACCGTCACGATGGCCCCGGAGCGGCGGGGCACCATGTGCCGGGCCACCGCGCGCGAGACATGGAACACGCCGTGGGTGTTGACCGCGAACGTGGACATCCAGTCCGCGTCGCTCTGCGTGAGCACGGAGCCCATGCGCAGGATGCCCGCCACGTTGGCCAGCACCTGGATGGGGCCCAGCTTGCCGTCGATGTACGCGATGGCGTCCTCGATGCCGTCCTTGTCGCGCACGTCCACCGGGAACGCGGTGGCCTTCAGGCCCTGCTGGCGCAGCTCCGCCACCAGCAGCTCCAATCCCGCGGCGTTCTGGTCGAACACCGCGACGGGCATCGTGCGCGCCAGCTTGCGCGCCACCGCCGCGCCAATGCCTTGCGCCGCGCCCGTCACCACCGCGTGTCCCGTCGTCGAAGACATCCGCCGCCCGTCTGGATTGTTAGAATGAAAATGAGAACCATTCTCATCTTCAGGGCCGGGAAGTGCCATGGCCACGAATTCCTGTCAAGGTGACTGGTGCAGGGGACCGCCCGGCGTCTGGCTTCACGGGAGGTGGTAGAGCGATTGTTTCAGTCTCAGGCCGCGCTGGCCTTGGCGGCGGCGGCGGCCGTCTCGCGGAGCACCTCGCCGGCGGCGGCGATGGTGTGTTCAATCTGCTCCACGGTGTGCACGGCGCTGATGAAGTTCAGGTCGCGGCGGAGGATGACGCCCCGGCGCGCCATGCCGGCCTGGAAGGGGATCATCTTCTCGATGTGCTCGGGGATGATCTTGCTGAAGCGGAAGAAGGGCACGGCGTCGTAGCCGATGACCTCCAGGGTGGAGCCCGTCTCGCGCGCGTGGGCGTTGACGCCGTCGCGCAGGCGGCGGCCCAGGTTGGCGATGTGCTCCACGTAGTGGGTGCTCCGGTACTCCTTGATGACGGCCTCGCACACGGCCAGTGAGAGCATCTCTCCGCCGAAGGTGGTGGACACCTGTAGCTCGCTCAGGCGGGAGAGGTACTTCTCCGGGCCGGCGATGGCGGACAGGGGCATGCCCGCGGCGATGCCCTTGGACAGCGTGACGAAGTCCGCCTGGATGTTGAAGTACTGCTGCGCACCGCCCAGGGCCAGGCGGAAGCCGGTGACGACCTCGTCCAGGACGAACAGCACGCCGTGCTTCGCGCAGGTCTCCTTCACCTGGAGGAGGAACTCGCGGGTGACGGTGCGGTTGTACGGGATGGCCAGCAGCACGCAGGCCAGCTGGTCGCCGTGCTGCTCGATGTGCTCGATGAGGGCGGGCTCATCCGGGGGAGTGAAGAGGGGCAGGCGCGTGGTGAGCTTCGCGACCGTCGGGGGCACGCCCGGCGTGTCATACATGAAGTGGTCGTGCCAGCCGTTGTAGCCCACGGTGACGATGTGCTCGCGGCCGGTGAGGTGGCGCGACAGGCGCACGGCGGCGGAGGTGGCGTCCGCGCCCGTCTTGAAGAAGCGGGCCATCTCCGCGCCCGGGATCACCTCCACCAGCGCCTTCACGGAGGAGACCTCCACCGGCGTAGGCAGCGAGTGGATGATGCCTTCCGTCAGGTGCTTGCGGATGGTCTCCACGACGGCCGGGTGGTTGTGGCCCAGCATGTTGGCGCCCAGCGCCTGGATGAAGTCGATGTACTCCTGGCCGTCCGCGTCCTCCACCAGCGCGCCGTTGCCCTTGGCGAGGAACACGGGGAAGGCGCCGGGGGCGAAGTGGTCCGGTTTCTTCATCATCGTCTGCGTGACGCCGGGGACCCACTTGCGGGCCTCGGCGAGCAGCTGGTTGGAGCGCTCCAGCTTGAGCTCACCCACGATGGGGCGGGGCAGCGACGGGTGACGCGGTGCTGTCTGGGACATGGAAGGGTCCTGGTGACGGGTGGAGAGGGATTCAGGGCGCGGGCGTCGCGTCCAGCCGCACGGCGCGGCCCGCGAAGGTCCACAGCATCCCGAGCGCGAGCGCGGAGATGACCACGGCCAGCCAGCCCAGCTGCGCGAAGCCGATGAGCGTGCCGTCCGGCGCGGTGGTGAGCAGGAGGCCGCCCATCCACGCGGCGAGCCCGGAGGCGCCGTCGCTGGCGGCGATGTTGACCGCGAGGTAACGGCCCCGGATGGACGGCGGCACCTGTGACGCGACCAGCGCCATGGTGGGGATGGCGCGGCCGGAGGTGAGCGTCATGAAGAGCACGAAGACGACGGCTACCACCGGCAGCGGAGACGGAGGCAGGTGGGTGAAGAGCAGGTGCGGCGCCATGGTGGCGACGAGCAGCAGCGCCAGCGCGCGAGCAGGGCCCAGGCGATCCGCCATCCGGCCAATCCAGCGCGAGCTCACGAAGGTGGCCGCGCCGCCCGCCAGGTACACCCAAGGCAGGTCCGCGAGGGACAGGCCCACGTTGCCCACCATGAAGGCGCCCAGGTAGGGGATGAGCAGGAAGCTGGCGAACACCACCGTGAAGGTGAGGCCCCAGCCCAGGGCCAGCCGGGGCGTGAAGCCCGCGGTGGCGGAGGTGCCGGACGCCTGGGACAGGTGCCCGTCCACGCGAGGCAGGAAGCGAAGGAGGAGCAGCCACACGAAGCCCGCGAGCGCCGCGAGGACGATGAACGGCGCGCGCCAGCCTCCGAGGTTCGCGAGGCCCAGGCCCAGCGGCACGCCCGCGACGGCGGACAGCGCGTAGGCCGTCATCACGGTGCCGATGGCCTGTCCCCGGCGCTCGGCGGGCACGGTGTCGCTGACGATGGCGATGACGACGGCGCCCATCAGCCCGGCACAGCCTCCGGCCACGGTGCGAGCGATGAGCAGGCCCGTGGCCCCGGTGGCCGCGCCGCACAGGAGCGTGGCGATGATGAAGCCCGCGTAGAGCATCAGCAGCGTGCGCTTGCGCTCCAGGCGATCCAGCCAGAACACGCCCAGCACGCCCATGGCCGCGGACGCGAGCGTGTACGCGGACACCAGCGCTCCGAACCGCGTCGCCGACAGCGAGAGCCGCTGCATCAGCAGCGGGCCCAGCGGCATCAGCATCATGAAGTCGACGACGTGGGTGAACTGCACCGCCGCGAGGAGCCACAGCAGCGTGCGCTCACGCGGGGCGGGGGATGGAGCACTCAAGACAATCACCTGAATCCAGACACACGTCGGCCCTGACCCGTCCCTGCAATGCCAGGCAAGGCAAGGCTCGGCCAGGCCCCGGCGCACCGGACCGCCGTGTTTTGTTGCGGTTTGGCGAATGATAATGAGAATCATCCTCATAAATCTCCGGGAGTCAATGGGAAAGCGGTTTCTGTGACGCAAACGTCTCTCCATGGCCTTGCGGCGCGCGTCCGGCTTGACGGTCTGCAATGGGAGCGGAAGGGTGGGTGTGGAGCCCAGTCCGTCCCCGTTCGTTCCGAACAAGGAGTCGATGGTGAAGAAGCTCGTCAATGCGCCGCGCGCGGTGGTCCAGGAGATGTTGGAGGGGTTCGTGGCGCTGGCGCCGGGCCAGGCGTTGTTGGAGGGGGAGACGGTGGTGGTGTGCGTGGATGTTCCGGCGGCGCTGGGGGCGAGGAAGGTGGCGGTGTTGTCGGGAGGAGGCAGCGGCCACGAGCCGGCGCACGCGGGCTACGTGGGGACGGGGATGTTGCATGCGGCGGTGGCGGGGGACGTGTTCACGTCACCCAGCACGGACGCGGTGCTGGCTGCGATCCGCGCGGTGTCGGGGACGGCGGGGGCGCTGCTCATCGTGAAGAACTACACGGGGGACCGGCTCAACTTCGGGCTCGCGGCGGAGCTGGCGCGGGCGGAGGGGATTCCCACGGAAGTGGTGGTGGTGGCGGACGACGTGGCGCTGCGGGACACGGTGGAGCCCGAGCGGCGCCGGGGCATCGCCGGCGTGGTGCTGGTGCACAAGGTGGCGGGGGCCGCGGCCGCGGCGGGAGCGTCGCTGGCGGAGGTGGCGCGCGAGGCCGCCGAAGCGGCGGCGGCGCTGGGCAGCATGGGCGTGGCGCTGGGGCCGTGCACGGTGCCGGCGGCGGGCCGGCCGGGCTTCACGTTGGGGGAGGGCGAGGTGGAGCTGGGGCTGGGCATCCACGGCGAGCAGGGCGTGCGCCGCGTGGCGTTGCAGCCCGCGGACGCGCTGGCGGACACGATGTTGTCGACCATCGTGGAGGACCGGAAGGTGGGCCGGGGCGACCGGGTGGCGTTGATGGTGAATGGGTTGGGAGGCACGCCGCCCATGGAGCTGGCCATCGTGACGCGCAAGGCGCTGGCGTTCCTGGCGGAGCGGGGCGTGACGGTGGAGCGTGCGTGGCAGGGCACGTTCCTGTCGGCGCTGGAGATGCCGGGGTGTTCGCTGACGTTGCTGAAGGTGGATGACGCGCGGCTCGCGCGGTTGGACGCGCCTACGGGTGCGCCAGCGTGGCCGGGTCGGGGGCAGGTGGTGACGCGGCGTCAGGTGGTGCCCACACGCGCCGCGCTGCCGACGGTGAAGGGGCATCCGAAGCCGCAGCCGGCGATGGCGCAGGTGCGCGCGGCGGCGCTGGCGGTGGCGGACGCCTGGGACGCGGCGGAGGCCCAGCTGACGGAGCTGGACAGCAAGGCGGGTGATGGGGACCTGGGCTTGAGCCTGGCGCGTGGCGCGGCGGCGATCCGCGCGTTGCCGGAGGGGGCGTGGGCCACGCCGTCGGGGGCGTTGACGGAGCTGGGACAGGCGTTGCGCCGGAACATCGGAGGCAGCTCCGGGCCGTTCTATGCGACGGCGTTGCTGCGGGCGGCGCGCTTCCTGGCGAGCAAGCCGGCGGACGCGGCGGCGTGGGCGAAGGCGTTCGAAGTGGGTGTGGAAGCGGTGTCGGAGCTGGGCGGGGCGCGGCCGGGAGACCGGACGATGGTGGATGCGCTGCACCCGGCGGCGGTGACGCTCGTGCGCGCGGTCCGGGAGGGGAGGACGCTAGGTGAGGCGTGGGTGGAGGCGACGCGCGCGGCGGAGGAGGGCGCGGAGGCGACCGCGAGCATGTCGCCGCGACTGGGCCGGGCCAGCTACCTGGGTGAGCGTGCGAAGGGGGTTCCGGACGCGGGGGCCGTGGCGGTCGTGATCTGGATGAAGGCGCTGGCTGGTCGCGCGGGGTGACGCGGATCAGGCTTCGTTGTCGGGCAGGAGCGTGAGGAGGAGTTCGTCGTCGGGGCCTAGCGGGCGCCAGCCAGGAGGTGGAGGCGCTTCGAGGAGCGCATCTCGAACCCTCTTGACCCGCGCCTCATGCGTCTCCGGGGTGTAACTGCACCAACGCGCGAGTGCATGGGCGAGAGTGAAGCGGTTGTCGTCGTCCACTCTCGCCGGCCAACCATCAGGGAAATCCTCGGCCAGTTCTCGTACAAATTGGCTGCGGACCAATCTGGTGAGTCGATGGCTTCGCTCGGCCTCCGCAACCAGGCCGCTGAAGACCTGAGCTCCGGCAATGTCGTCCTTGCCCAACTCTTCAGCCAATTGCACGAGTGAGGCCATGGGGCGCGCCTCCGCGAAAGCAGTGAGCGAGTCGTATCCGCGCTCACGGACGCGCTCAAACAGGCGAGTTTTCCAGTTTCCCTGCCACGAACGCCCGTCCGTCATCGCCTTCTTCCAGGAGTGAAGGTCATCGGAATGTCGAAGCGCCGCATTTCTGCCGCGACGATCTTCAGGATCTCATCACGCGTCAACATGCGGCGTGTAGTGGTCTCGCTCTCTCTCAAGAGGCGCATGATGTGCTGATTCCATTCCTTGGGCCACAGGCGTCCCAGGCGCCAGTCGCCTCCGCCGTGAATCGCTTCGTGGTGTGACTGCTCCATCCGGACGCAGAGTTGGTCGATGTCCATCTCGCCCGTGAACCCGCGTTTCTCGAACCACTCGCGATGCTCCTGCGGCAGGACGTGGTGCCTTGGTGCACTGGACATCCCGGCTCCGGCCCTGCCGGTCTCGTGCATGGCGCGAACCTCCGGGCTGTCTCCCAGCGCATCGCGCACGCCTTTGGGCAGGTCCTGCTTCGCCTGCGACATCAGCACCTGACCCGCGTGGATGCGGACCGCCGCGCTGACGACCGGCGCGGAGATGACGCCCGCCTGCACCAGCCGGCGCATCCGCTCGACCCACTCGGCGGTGACGACGACGCGCGAGCCCATCATCACGCCTCCCGAGCCCATCACGAGCCCCACTCCGAGCGTGACAGGGGCGGCGGGTGGCGGCCTGGGCAGCGTCGCCTTCAGCGCTGAAACCAGCGTGAGCATTTCAAGGAACTGGGCCGCCGCGACGACCCGCCCGCCGCGCTCCATCGCTACGCGTGCACCTTCCTGGATGGACTGAAACTCCCGGGTGAGCTGTCCCATCAGTCCAGGCATCGCGGCTGCAGTGGCCTGCACCTTGTCGGGGTCCATTGACGCGAGCGCCGTCATGGCTGGCTCGATCCGCTTCTGCACACGGTCCAGGTCCACGAACAGCCGCTCGGCTCCGTAGAAGGGGCACTCCTGCTGGATGACCTCCGCGAGCCGCAGGAAGTCGAGCCATGTGGCCAGAAGCATCGCGCCGGACATGACGGCCTCGAGTCGCGGACCTGTCAGCCGGAGGACTCCCGCTCGCATGTCCGCGTCCTCGATCGTCTCCGATGCGTTCGCGAGCGAAGTGGCTCTCGCGGTCGCGCCTCGCAGCCATGGCACCTGGATGGAGGCGTAGTCGGTGTAACGGGTGAAGACGCCGTCGGAGCCCCCCAGGCCCTTCGTGTTCTCCGCGAGCCTGGGGAGCGCCCGGGCGACACCATCCACCGTGTCCCTCACCTCCCCAAGGGCTTCGATGAAGGCCTGATGCGTGAGGGGAGCGGACGATTGCCCGCCTCTCCGGGGCCGCGCGTCAGGGGAGCGCCGGCGCTCCGGCGAGTCATCGGGTGCGAAGGCCGCCCTCTGGCGAAACACACGTGAACCGCTGCGGCGCTCAGGCGCCTCCACGCCCGCGCATCCTGAGACAATCAAGACCGCGCACAGCGCCCAGACCCCTTCGCGCATCGGCTCCTCCTCCCCAAGCGGCGCAAACCCTTGCGACGCCTTGGCGGCCCCACCACGTTAGCGGAGGACGCCAGGTTTGGAGGCTGGATGAAAGACTCACGTAAGGATGGAATGAAGAACCCACCACCACGCGCTCCGCAGCAAGGGGGGACGTCCCGGGGAATGGGCGATGCAGGAACCCAAGCCATGGGTGGCCCGGCTGCCTCCAGCCAGGGGAGCCGGATGCCAGGCGCCATGGGCTGTACCACAAGGCCTGGGACGGAAATGCCTGGTGGCCCTCCTTGATGGATTACGAGCCCCTGGGCGGCAGATGCAAGAGCCCCCCGGAGGTCGCATCGTGGGGCCCGGACCGGCTCGACGTCTTCGTGCTGGGAATGGAGTCGGCGCTGTTCCACAAGGCCTGGGATGGTCATGCCTGGTGGCCGTCGCCCACTGACTGGGAGCCTTTGGGCGGCCTGTGCGCGAGTCCTCCTAGGGCATGCTCCTGGGGGCCAGACCGGCTCGACGTCTTCGTGCTGGGAATGGAGTCGGCGCTGTTCCACAAGGCCTGGGATGGTCATGCCTGGCGGCCGTCACCCACCGACTGGGAGCCTTTGGGTGGCCTGTGCGCGAGTCCTCCGTCGGTAGTCTCCTGGGGCCCGAATAGGATCGATGTCTTCGTGCTGGGAATGGACTCGGGGCTGTATCACAAGGCCTGGGACGGGACTTCCTGGTGGCCGTCGCCCACTGACTGGGAGCCTTTGGGCGGCCTATGCGCGAGTCCTCCGTCGGTAGTCTCCTGGGGGCCGGACCGGATCGATGTCTTCGTGCTGGGAATGGACTCGGGGCTGTACCACAAGGCCTGGGATGGTCATGCCTGGTGGCCGTCGCCCACCGACTGGGAGCCTTTGGGTGGCCTGTGCGCGAGTCCTCCGAAGGCAGTCTCCTGGGGGCCGGGTCGGATCGATGTCTTCGTACTGGGAATGGACTCGGGGCTGTACCACAAGGCCTGGGATGGTCATGCCTGGTGGCCGTCAGTCACCGGCTGGGAGCCTTTGGGCGGCACCCTCTCGACATTGCGTGAAGGCGTCATGGTGGCGCCACTGCCGTTGCCGCAGGCGGCGCGTGACATCCAGCCCACGAGCACGGGCTTTCACGGGCGCGCATGAGCTCGCTCCCCACCTCCCTCTTCCGTCGCTGGGGGCACTCCTTCGAGGAGGATGCCCCCGGCGCGGCGGTGTACAGGCCAGCGGACCATGTGTTTCCGCGGGCCCGTGGCCGCGGCGGCATCGAGTTCGGGCCTGATGGCTCATTCATCGAGTGGACCGTTGGCCGGGGTGACGCCGCGCAGCCCCTCCGCGGAAGATGGACGGACGAGGGGAATGGTCGCCTGCGGATCCTCTTCGACGGAGACGTCCATCCAGCCCAGACATTGGATGTCCTGGAGGTCAATGACTCCATCCTGCGGTTGAAGCAACGGGGGGCGTAGGCCTATCCGGGAAGCCGTACAGGCGAGCTGCGACGCGCGGGACGCCGGGCCGGGAGCACGTCGATGAGCGACTGGGCTTCCTCCCAGCCCACGCCAGGCAGGATGACGTGCGAACCCGCTACGTCGATGCGCACGTGTCCGATGCCGTAGCCGCGCTCCAGCGGCCCCTGTCTCGCGCGGACGGACTGGATGCGCGAGCGCTGCACCACCGTCGTGCGTCTGCGCCAGAAGCCCTGGCGCACCACCACCAGGGCTTCCGTGATGAGCCATCCCTGGAAGCGCCAGTCGAACCAGGCTCCCAACAGCTGGGCAGGCAATAGCAGCCACGCCATCGCGCCCCCTGCTCCCCAGAACCAGGTCGCTGGCGCCGCCACCAGCACGCTCAGGCCCACCGCGCGGATCCGCGCCCGCAGGAGTGCCTTGGGATGCGCCCGCTGGAAGGGCATGGCGTCGGGCAGCTCAGGCACGAACTCCCGCAGCAACTCCGGCATTCGCGCAGTGGGCACCACCGGCACCAGCAGCTCCGCGCGATCGGCGGACTCCCTGCCCGTGCGGACGCCCGCCGTCTCCACCTCCAGCGAACCGAAGCCCAGCGTGCGGCGTAGGAAGGGTTCATCCAGCACCACCTGCTGGATGCGCGCCCGCCGCACCGTCACCTGCCGGCGGGTGAGCAGCCCGCCCACCGCTCGCAGGTGCGTGCCCGTGTCCACCAGCCGGAAGCCATGGAACTGCAACACCGCTCGCGCGCCACTCACCAGCCACAGGCTGAACAACCCCGCGAGCGCCGCCACCATCGCGGCCAACCAGCCCATGCCCGGCGCCGCCACCGCCACCGCTTCCCAGTGCGCCTCCATCCACGGCAGCAGCAGCTTGTGGAAGGTCTCGGTGATTTCATGCAACGCGCCCATCACCACCGCGATGACGCCCAACCCCAGCGCGGTCGCTCCGTAGAGCAGCAGGCCTCCCAGGTGGGCCTCGGAGAGCACGCGCTCCTCTGGCGCGGCTTCGCCGGGCAGGAGCACCGTTGCCGTGCCTTCGCCTCGCACGGCCTGGAGCGCGTGGATCAGCGCCTGTGCGTCCTCTGGCGCCAGCCCTCGCAGATGGCCGTCCGCCTTGCCTCCGGAGGCCGTCTCCACCTTCACCTCCACCAGCCCGAGCAGCTTCGACACGAAGGGCTGCAAGACCTCCGTGTTCTGCACCCGCGCGGCTTCGATGAAACGTGAGGTGCGAGTGAAGATGCCCGAGCGGATCTCCAGCTGCGCGCCCATCACGCGATAGCTCGTCGTGGCCACCTCGTAGAGCCCGGCGGCGAGCAGCAGTACCGCGATGCTGAGCACGATCACCCAGAGGACCACCGGCAGGCCGCGTTCACCCGCGAAGTACGTGGGCAGCAGTGCGCCCATGAGCATGCGGCCAACCGTCGCCGACAGGGGCACCAACGCCGCGAGCGGCGCCTTCGCGCTCAGCCTCTTCCAGGGCACCTCCTCCGGGACGGCCAGTGCCACCGGCTCAGACAACATCATCGGCCTCGCGCCGCACCAACCGCTCGCGCAGGGCGTCCGCGGTCTCACGCGTCAGGCCGGGAATCTCTCCGTCCGCGCCACTGCCCGCGGCCGTGTAGATCTGCAGGCGCGCGAGTCCCAGCGACCGCTCGATGGGGCCCTGGTGCACGTCCACGTGCTGGATGCGCCCCGCCGGGATGGACACCACCTCATGCAAGAGCACGCCGTGGGAGATGACCAGATCGTGATCGCGCAGCGCCCAGCCCCAGCGCTCGTGCGCGCGCTGCGGATACCACGCCGTCAACACGCTCAATCCCAGCACCACCGCGCATGGCAGCAGGAACGGCCAGTGCTCGTTGCCCGCGACGTTCAACCCCAGCGCCACGGCGAACGCGATTCCACCGTAGATGCCCATGCGCAGGAGTGCCCGGATGCGGAACAACGTGAGCGCTCCGCGAGGAAGGCGTTCCAGCGTCGGCAGAGGGGCGGTCATGGGGGCCTCCGGGGGAGGCCCGAATCTACTCCATCAAGCCTGTAAAGCTGAACTGGGCTTCATGTTACGGCGCCTGACGCAGGCCGAACGCGGCCCGGTGCGGGTCCTCGCACGGGGCGACGCGTGTTCCATCGGGCATGACGTGCGTGCCGTTGGCCACGAGCCCTCCACCTTCGACGACCGCGGCGAGCGCCCGGTCCAGGTCGTCGACCGCGAAATAGAAGAGCCAGTGCGGATGGATGTGCGGGAGGCGCGCGGTGCCGCAGGCCGCTCCCACGCTGCGCGCGTCGTCCCGCCACGTGAACTGCTGATACGTCCCGACCTCGGGAGATAGCTGGATGGCTTCCGTGGGACGCCAGCCGAACAGGTCGCTGTAGTGGGCGAAAGCGCGGACGTGGTCGGCCGTGTGCAGCTCGTGCCACGCCAACTCGCGGTGCACCTCCCGCCCGGTCCGGCAGGTCAGGGCGATGACAGCACCCAGGGGATCCCGCAGCACGGTGGATGCGACCCCCTCCGTGGACCTCCGGGGCGGCCCGAGCCGCTCCGCTCCGAGCGCGACGAAGCGCTGCACGGAGGATTCCACGTCGGGGACGTCAATGTGTCCCAGCCAGTGACTCGGAGCACCGCGCGCAGCGGCGGCCGCGGGCAGGAGGGAGATCTCCTGCGCGACCTCCGTTCCCAGGACGCCCGCGTAGAAACGCCGCGCCTCGTTGGGGCTGGGGGACCGAAGCTCGTACCAACAGAAGCCGTTCGTCATGGGGCTCGTCGTAACGCTAACGAGCCTCCACGTCGATGCCGTCCCGGCGCAGCTCGTCCGCGTGGGCGAGCTGCGCCAGCGTCCCCGACGGCGGCGTGTACCAACCCGGATCGCCATCTCCCTCCAGCCGGTCGCGCACCTTGAGGATCGTGAACATGCCTCCCATGGTGATCTCGTCGTAGGGGCCCTTGCCGCCGACCATGGCGATGGAGTTCGCGGGCATGGGCATGTGGTGCATGCCCGCCATGTCTCCCATGCCCGTCTGTCCCATGGTCATGTAGCCGGGCAGCAGGGGCCGCACCTTCGCGTCCAGGCCCCCAGGCTTCACGCCGACCATGTTCGGCAGGCCGTGGCCCATCTGGTTCATCACGTGATGGGTCATGTGGCAGTGCATGGCCCAGTCCCCGGGTTCATCCGCCACGAACTCGATGGTGCGCGTGCTCCCCGTGGGCACCAGCACTGTCGTCTCCGGCAACTGAGCGCTCTCCGGGATGCGGCCTCCGTCCGTCTCCGTGATGCGGAACTGGAAGCCGTGCAGGTGGATGGGGTGGTGGTCCATCGCGCTCAGGTTGCCGAAGCGGATCCGCACCCGCTCGCCCTTGCGCACCACCAGCGGCTCCGTTCCCGGGAACGCCTTCGCGTTCATCGTCAGGATGTTGAAGTCCGTCATCTCGTTGGGGTCCGGACGCATCGTCCCCGGGTCGATGCGCCACTCGTGCAGCATGATGGCGAAGTCGCGGTCCACTCGCGGGCCCACCGGCTTGCGCGGGTGGATGATGAACAGGCCCACCATGCCCAGCGCCATCTGCGTCATCTCGTCGTGGTGCGAGTGATACATGCACGTGCCCGACTGACGCACCGTGAACTCGTAGCGGTACGTCTCTCCCGGCGCGATGGCCTTCTGGTTCAGCCCTCCCACGCCGTCCATGCCGCTGGGGAGGAGGACGCCATGCCAGTGCACCGTGGTGGACGCGGGCAGCCGGTTCGTGACGTAGAAGCGTACGCGGTCGCCCTCCACCACCTCGATGGTGGGCCCGTGCACGTGGCCGTTGTAGCCCCAGCACGTGGCCTTGAGGCCGGGCGCGAACTCGTGCTCCACCTCCTGGGCCACCAGGTGGAACACCTTCACGCCGCCCACGTTCTTCCACGGCAGCTTCGCGCCGTTGGGCACGACGACGGGACGGTAGCCGTGGCCCGCCGTGGACGCTTCGCGCGGAGCCTTCGCGCCGGGCACGCTGGATTGCGCCTGCGCGGCGCGGCCGTGCATCAGCAGGGCGCCCGTCGCCAGCGTCGCGCCCGTGCGCGCGAGCAGCCCGCGGCGCGTGAGCGAGGGAGATTCGGATTGCGTGTCCTCGGAGGGGCCCTGGGTTTCGTCAGTGGGATTCATGGTGCTCATGGGTGGGCTCGGGAGAAGGAGTGGGAGTGGGCGTGGGGGCGGGCGCGGCGACAGTGGGCAGACGTCCGCCCACGAGCCGCTCCAGGTCGGCCCGCGCCATCCAGTAGTCGCGGACCGTCTCCAGGTACGCCCTCCAGGCTTCCACCTGTTCGCGTCGCGCGAGGAGGAGGGCGGGAAGGCCGATCTGCATGGCGTTGTACTGGCGTTGAGACTCTTCGACGATGGTGGTGCGCAGCGGGAGCACGACCTTCTGGTAGCGCTCCGCCATGTTCCGCAGCGTCACCAGCTTCGCCCTCGCCGCGCGCACCTCCGAGCGGGCGTTGACGGCCAGCTCCGTCAGCCGGTTCTCGCCCTGGCGGTGCTGCGCCTCCAGCTTCGCGATGAGCGCCTGGCGTTGATCGAAGATGGGCAGCTCCAGCGACAGCGTGGGGCCCAGCAGGCGCGGCCCGTTCGCGTCGCGGTGGGTGTGCACACCCACCTCCACGCGGCCGAAGAAGCGCGTGCTGCGCGCCAGCTCCAGCGCGTTCCACAACAGCGACGTCTGCTTGCGGGCCGCGTCGATGTCCAGCCGCTGCTCGATGGCCAGCGTCTCCAGGCGCTCCAGCGAGGACTCGGCGGCGGGGACCTCCGGCAGCTTCTGCGCCAGCGTCCACTGGACCCTCGCGCCGTACAGGCCCATCAGGCGGGTGAGGTGTTCACGCGCTTCGACCAGCGCCAGCTCATCCTGGGCCAGCTCCAACCGCGCCTGCTCCAGCGAGGCCTGCTCGGTGGCCAGGGCCAGCACCGTGATGTTGCCCGCGGCGCGCTGCCGGTTGGACAGGTCCGCCGCCGCGTCCGAGGCCTGGAACACCTCACGGCGCAGCGCGACCAGCTGCTGCCGGGCCTGCACCTCCGTGAACGCCTGGCGGACCTCCGCCGTGGTGGCCAGCGCCTCGTGCGCGACGCGCAGCGTGTCCGCCTGGAACTGCTCCTTCGCCACACGCTTGCGCAGGGGCAGCGTGAAGAGGTCCACGAAGCTCTGGACGATGGAGAACTCGGTCTCGGTGATGCCGTCCGAGGACAGCGGGAAGCCGATGCTCCCGTCGAAGGACGGGTTGGTGAGCAGCCCGGCCTGCACCATGTCCGCCTGGGACACGCCCAGCTCCTCGTACGTCGCCTGGAGCGCGGGGTTGTTGAGCAGCGCCACCTCCACCGCGCGGTCCGACGTGAGGTCGCCGGCCAGCAGGGCATCCAGGTGTTGCCGCACCTGCGCGTCCTCTGGCGTCCCCTGGTTCCAACGCGTCTTCAAGCCCGTTCGCTCCTCCACGAGCGCCGCCACTTCCATGTGGCCGCGCTCCTTCTGGATGGACGCGCAGCCACCGAGCAGCAGAACCGCGAGGAGCCAGGGGGATTTCCAATGCACACGAGACCTCGAAGAAGGATGTGCCCGTACGGCAGCCAGGACACCGGCTCCTGTCGAGCAAGGGCCGGGCCACGGCGTCATGTATCGCAACCCCGCGGAATGACGGCGTCCGAAGGAACACGCTCGCATGGACGCTTCGTGCGAGGTGTGACCGCCAACGTCACACTGTGATGCGCGGCGCGGCGCCCAGGCCGGCCGCTTCCAGCCGCCCCACACCGGGGATGAAGCGGCCCACGCGCGCCGCGTAGCGCTGATAGGCGTCGCCGTGCAGGCGGAGCAGGTGGTCCTCCTCCAGCCGCACCTGGAGCGACACCAGCAGCACGTAGTCGAGCCAGCCCATCACGGTCCACGCGCTCGGGGTCGCGAGCGCCATGCCCGTCACCACGACGAGCATCCCGCTGAAGATGGGGTTGCGCACGACGCCGAAGAGGCCTCCCGTCACCAGCTCCGTCCGATCCGAGTCGATGCCGATGCGCCACGACGCACCCATCTCCACCTGGGCCCGCACGGTGAAGACGAACCCCACGGCCACCAGGGCCCAGCCGCTCCACCGGAGCGCGCCGGGGACGTGCCACACGCCCAACGCCTGCTCACCGAGGGCCAGGTGCGCCGCGCTCCAAAGCACGATGGCCCCCATGAACAGCGCCATGCCCACGCCGATGACCCGCTGGAGCGGCGGGCCGGAGCGGTGCAGCACCAGCGCCGGGCGGCCCGTGCGGCGGCGCAGGCGCACCGACGGCAACACCATGGCGAAGAGGAGGAAGGCGAGGGTGGCGGCGGGCAGGGCCGGCCGGGTGAAGGTGGCGACGTCCATGGGTGACCTCCAACTGCGTTCCCCCACGCTGACGCCCGGCCCCGCGCGCTCTTACAGCTGATTTTTCACGCGGGCGCGCAGTCGCAGTCCACGCAGCCCTGAGCGCAGCAATGGCCGCACAGCTCCACCAGCTGCTCGCCCAGGGCCTTCCGGGCGCGGTGCAGGCGCACGGCGGCGTTGTTGGCGGAGATGCCCGCCTCCTGCGCGTACGTGGCCACGGTGAGCCCCTCCAGGTCCACCCGGCGCACGGCCTCCGCGTACTCGGGCTTGAGCGTCCCCGCGAGCCCCGCCACGCAGCCGCACACCGTCGCCTCCAGGCCGTTGGCGTCCTCGGAGGACAGCGGCTGCTCGTGGGCCAGGGACTCCAGCGTGGAGACCTCCCGCTGGCCCCGCCGGTGGCGGTCCACCAGCGCGTTGCGCAGGAGCCGGTAGAACCAGGCCACCGCGCTCTGCTCCTCGCGCAGCGAGCCTCCCTGTTCCATGCCCTTCACGAACGCGGCCTGTAGCACCTCGCGCGCTGCTTCCTGGCTCCCCACGCGCGGCGTGAGGAACGCGAGGAACGCATGGTGATGGCGCAGCAGCGCGTCCATCGCTTCCGGTGACAGGCTCATGCCGGGACCTTTCGCGCGGCCCTGCGCGCCGCGAGTCGCTCCTGGAACCCGTGCACCAGCGCGTAGAACGTGGGCAGGGCCAGCAGCGTGAAGAGGGTGGACGTGACGAGCCCGCCCACCATCACCACCGCGAGCGGACGTTCAATCTCCGTCCCGTGCAGCGGCAACACCAGCAGCGGCAGCAACCCCAGGATCGCCGTGCCCGCGGTCATCAGCTTGGGCCGTACGCGGCCGAGGCTCGCCTCGCGCACGGCCTCCGCGAAGGGCTTGCCCCGGCCCATCAGGTCCTTCGTCTGCGCCACGAGCACCAGGCCGTTCTGCACCGCGATGCCGAACAGGCCGATGAGGCCCACCAGGCTGGACACGTTCCACGTCTCACCCGCGAGCAGCAGCGCGAGGATGCCGCCCACGAACGCGTCCGGCAGCGTCGCCAGGATGACCAGCGCCTCCGCAACGGAGTCCAGCGCGAGGTACAGCAGGACGAACACCGCGAGGAGTGCCAGGGCGATGGCCACGGTCAGCGCCTGCGCCGCGCGCTCCTGGCTCTCCACCTTGCCGCCCACGTCCACGAAGTAGCCCGTGGGCAGCTTCAGCTGCGTGGCCAGCACCTCCCGCACCTCCGCCGCCGTGCTGCCCAGGTCTCGGCCGGACACGCCCGCCTCCACCGCGATGCGCCGGCTGCCGGCCTCGCGGCGCACGCTCCCCGCGCCGGAGGTCTCCTCGATGGTGGCCAGCTGGCTCAGCGGGATGCGCGTGCCGTCGTGCCCGTCCACCAGCAGGTTGCGGATGGCGTTCACGTCACCCCGGCGGTGATCCGCCAGCCGGAGCACCAGGTCGTAGCGGCGCTGGCCCCGCAGGATCTGCGTGGACTCCTCACCCACGAGCCCCACGCGGACGGCCCGGATGACGTCCCCGGGCGTCAGTCCCACGCGGGCCACCGCCGCGCGGTTCACCGCGATGCGCAGCTGCGGCAGGCCGCTCAGCCGCTCCACCCGCAGGTCCTCCACGCCATCCACTTTCGACATCAACGCGCGCGTGCGCTCCGCGAGCTCCGAAAGCGTGTCCAGGTCCGGCCCGAAGACGCGCACGGAGAGGTCCGCGGGGCTGCCTCCCAGCCCCTCGTCGATGCGCATCCCCAGCGGCGTGGTGAAGAGCACCGACACGCCCGGCACCTTCTGCACCGCCTCGCGCATCCGCGACTCCAGCGCCTCGCGGTCCCCGAGCGTGTCCTTCTTGAGGACCACCAGCACGTCGGACAGGGTGTGGGGCATCGGGTCCTCGGTGCGCTCGGCGCGGCCGGTGCGGCGCACCACGTCCTCCACCTCCGGGAACTCGCGCAGCACGTCCTCCATGCGGTGGTTGAGGCGATCCACCTCCTCCAGTGACGCCTCCGGCGGCAGCACCGTCTGGAGCAGGAACGCGCCCTCGTCCAGCCGGGGCATGAAGTCGCTGCCCACCATGAAGGCCAGGCCCAGCGCGGGCACGGTGATGGCCAGCGCCACCACGCGCACCAGGCCCGCGTGGCGCATGCACTTGTCCAGGAGCGGCGCGTACGCGACCTTCACCTTGCGGATGAGCCACACGTCCTCCGGCGAGTCCTCGCGAGGCGCGCGCAAGAGCAGCCCTGACACCACCGGCACCAGCGTGAGCGCCAGCGCGAGCGACGCGGCCAGGCACGCCACCACCGCCGCCGCGAGCGGCTGGTACATGCGGCCCTCGATGCCCGTCATCGCGAAGAGCGGGATGAACACCGAGACGACGATGAGCGTGGCGAAGGCGATGGGGCGGCCCACCTCCATCGCCGCCGCCAGCGCCTCGTCGCGCACCGGGCGGCGCCCCTTGCCCTCGCGCAGGTCGTGGATGATGTTCTCCACGACGATGATGGCCGCGTCCACCAGCAGGCCCACCGCGATGGCCAGCCCTCCCAGCGTCATCGTGTTCAACCCGATGCCCGCCGCCTTGAGCAGCAGTCCCGCCAGCGCCAGCGACAAGGGCAGGGTGAGCGTGACGATGAGCGCCGCGCGCCAGTCCCCCAGCAGCAGGAAGAGCACGCCCACCACCAGGAACGCGCCCAGCAGGATGGCCCGGCCCACGCCTCCCAGCGCGGAGCCCACCAGCTCTGATTGGTCGTAGACGACGCGAAGCCGCACGCCCGGCGGCAGCGAGCGTCGCAGCTCGTCGATGGCCGCGCGCACGCCCTCGGCCACCCGCACGGTGTCCGCGCCGAACTGCTTGCTCACGCGGCAGCTCACCACCTCGCCCTCCAGCCGGTGCGCCATGCCCCGGCGCGGCGCGGGGGCCTCGCGCACGTCCGCCACGTCTCCCAGCAGCACGGGCGTCCCGTCCCGCAGCGCGACCACGGTGTTGTTCAGGTCCTCCACCGACTCCGCCCGGCCCACGGCGCGCACGGCCCACTCCATGGGGCCCTGCGTGACGAAGCCTCCGGACGCGTTGACGCTGGCGCCCTCCAGGCCGTGCTGCACCTCGTCCAGGGTGATGCCTCGCGCCACCAGTTGATCCGGATCCAGCAGCACCTGGAACTGGCGCAGGTAGCCGCCCAGCCGCTCCACACCCGCGACGCCGGGCACCGCGAGCAGCCGGTTCTTGATGTCGAACTCCGCCAGGTCGCGCAGCGCCATCAGGTCCGCGCTGCCGGGCTCCGCCTCCAACGTGAACTCGAAGACTTCATTGAGCCGGCCGGTGAGGCTGGACACGAGCGGCGTGTCGGTGCCGGGCGGCAGCTCGCCCGCCGCCTGCGCCACGCGCTCCGCCACGTACTGGCGGCTGCGGAAGTAGTCCGCGTCCGGTTCGAACTCCACCGTCACCTGCGTGACGCCCAGTTGCGAGGTGGAGCGGATGCGGCGCACCTCGGGCAGTCCCGCCAGCGCCACCTCCATGGGGATGGCCACCGCCGTCTCCAGCTCCTCGGCGCCCATGGCCGGGTTCTGCACGATGACGTTGAAGATGGGCGCGGACAGATCCGGGAACACGTCCTGGCGCAGGTTGCGGAGCGCCATCGTGCCGAAGGCCGCCAGCGCCAGGACGACGAGCACCGTCAGCCCGGGCCGTGAGAAGGAAGCGCGGAGGATGCGCCCCGGCAGCGTCGTGCGCGGATCAGTGCCCATGCTCGTCACCTCCGCCCTGGGACTTCTCCACCTCGGCCTTGAGCAGGAACGCGCCGTCCACCACCACCTCGTCGCCCACGGAAAGCCCCTTCAGGACCTCCACCTGCGTGCCCAGGCTGCGGCCCCGGCCCACCTCGCGCTGCTCGAAGACGCCGGCCTCCGGCGTGGGCAGGAACACCACCCAGCCGTTCTCCAGCCGCTGGAGCGCCGCCGCGGGCACGGCCGTGAGCGTGGCGCCTGGATCCCCCAGTGGGATGGACGCGGACGCGGACATGCCCGGCCGCAGGAGCCCCTTGCCGTTGTCCAGCTCCAGGCGCACGGGGATGGTGCGGCTGTGGGGATCCACCCGCTGCCCCACGTGACCCACCTTCGCGGTGAACTCCTGGCCCGGGAACGCGGCGAAGGTGACGCGCGCGTCCGCGCCGGGCATCAGGCGCACGGCGTCCCGTTCGAACGCGTGGACGATGAGCCACAGCGACGACAGGTCACCGACGCGGAAGAGCGGCTGCGAGGGATCCGCCATCTGCCCCAGCCGCGCGGTGCGCTCCACGACGGTGCCGTCGATGGGCGCCTTGAGCACGAAGCCGGACGTGCCGTCACCCCCGGCCGCGCCCAACGCCGTGAGCGCGGCCTTCGCGGCGGCGACCTCCGCCTCCGCGGCGGCGGCGTCCGCTTCAGCGGCCTGCACGTCCTTGCGCGCGACGATGCGCTCGTCGGCCAGCGTGCGCTTGCGGTCCGCGGCCTGCCGGGCGGCGGTGGCGCGGGCCTGGGTGGCCTGGAGGTTCGCGCGGGCGCGGCCCAGCTCCGGACTCTGGAGCTCCGCCAGCCGCTGGCCCTGCTTCACGGCCTGGCCCGTCGTCACGGCGACGGAGGCCACACGCGCGGAGACCGGCGAGGACACCTCCGCGTAGGCGTCCTCGCTGAAGGTCAGCTCGCCCAGCGCGGTGACGCTCTCACCACCCGGGCGGGCCTCCACCTTCGCGGTGGTGACGCGCAGGTCGCGGAGCATCTCCTGGGGGACGTGCACGTGGATGACGTCCCCGGACTCGACGTGCAGCTTCTCCTCGGCTGCGTCGCCGTGCCCGTCTTCGTGCGCGTCGCCGTGTTCCACCTTGGAGGACTTGCAGGCGGTGAGGCCCACGAGGACGGACAGCAGCATCAGGGTGGGCTTCATGGCAGGACTCCGGTTTCCACTTCGAGCTGTACCCGGGCGAGGGCCAATCGCAGCAGGCCCTCGAGCCACGCGGCCCGCGCCTCCAACGTGTCGCGACGGACGAGGAGGAAGGCCGCGAGGTCCATCTCCCCGGCGTCATAGGAGCGCTGCGCCAGCGCCTCGTTGTCGTCCAGGAGCGGCAGCACCTCCTCCAGGACCCCGAGTGCGCCAAGGCTCGCGCGGTAGCGGAATCTCGCGGCCTGGACCTGGGCGGGCACGACGGTGCGCGCGGCGGCGAGCTCCTGTTCGGCGCGGGCTGCATCCGCTTCGCCCACGAGGCGCGCTTCCTGGCCTCGGGCGAAGAGGGGCAGGGGCACGCTGAGTGTTCCCAGGAACACCGTCTCGTCCGCCTCCTTCTGGTAGCGCGCGCCCACCGTCACGTCCGGCAGCACCTGGCGCCGGCCCAGCGTCGCGGCGGCCTTCGCCTGGACCTGCTCCTGCGCCAGGGCCACCAGATCCGCGCGCGCTCCGGCGCCGTCCGGCACCTCGCGGACGGGCGCCCTCGCGAGCGACCGCAGATCATCGTCGTAGGTGACCATGGGCCTCGCGCGGGAGCCCACGCGCACCTCCAGCTCCTCCCGCAGCGCGTGGATTTCGCCGGCCGCGACCTGGAGCTCGGCGCGGGCCCGGGCGTGCGCCACCTTCGCCACGTTCACGTCCACGGCCGGAACGTCACCGGCCGCGTAGCGCCGCTCCGTGGCCTGGACGGTGCGCGCCGCCGCTTCCGCCGCGGCGTCCACCAGCTTCTTCCGCTCCCCGGCATGCAGGAGGCGCAGGTAGGCGGCGGCCACGTCCCCCAGCAGGAGCCGCTCCGCGTCGCGCAGGCGGGCCTCCTCCATGGACAGGCCCGCGCGCGCCGCCTCGCGCCGCAGGCCCTGCTTGCCGCCCAACTCCAAGGGCTGCGACAGGCCCAACGCGAGATCCAGGCCGTAGTCGCCATTGGGGAGCCGGCGCGGGCCCACCTGGACGTCGAGCTGGGGGTTCTCGCGCAAGAGCGGCGCGGCGCTCGCCAGGGGCCCCTGGGCGGCGCGCACGCGGGCCCGGGCCTCGACCAGCGCCGGGGCGTGCTCGCGCGCCAGGGCGAAGACGTCCTGGAGGGTGATGCGGGATGGGTCCGCGCCACCGGGGCGCGGCCAGAGCAGGACGGCGGCCAACCCGAGGGCGGCCGTCGCGGAACGGATGGACACGGAAGAAGACCTCTTCGGAAGGCGGCCGCGCGCACCCATGCACCCGGGCAGGAGGCCGGGCACACCGGTGGCGGGGCGCGTGCGAACGACGGCGGACGCGGGCCTTAAGCGAGAGGAACTATGGGGACGTGCAGGATGTCATCCGCTTCGGCGGAGGACGGCTCCAGGGCTTCGGGCGTGATGGGGGGCTCCCGGAACAGGGAGCCCATGAGGCCCGGCAACGGCACGGCGACGGCCAGGGGCCTCGAGTGCGTGCAGCAGGCGCAGTCCACGCAGGTGGGGGCGCACTGGCCCTGCGCGTCGTCATCCGCGCAGCCCGTGAGGCACGTCTCCGCCTGCTGCGCCGGCCCGAAGGCATGCGCGAGCCCGCCCCCGATGGGAGCGAGCAGCATCAGGCAGATGAAGAGCCAGAGTCGGAGCACTGGAGCGGTCTTCTAGCACGCTCCAGTGGAAGTGCACACGCCGTGAGGGCAGGGCGGGCGGCGTGAGGAGCGCTGCTCAGCCGCCAATGCCCTTGCGCAGCCGGGCCCAGTCGAAGTTGGCCGCCGGGTCGTCCTTGCGGCCCTTGGGCACGGCCACGTCCTTGTGACCGACGATGTTCTTAGCCGGCACGTCGTGCTCCTGCTTCAGGTAGCCCACGAGCTGCGTCAGCGCCTTGTACTGCGCGTCGGTGAAGGCCGTCTTGCCGCTGCCGTCGTTGACGATCTCGATGCCGATGGAGCGCGCGTTCACGTCCGTGGGCACGCCGTGCAGCTCCCCCTTGCCCGCGTGCCACGCGCGCTTGGTGTCGCCGACCAGCTGGTAGATCTTCCCATCGCGGTCCAGCATGTAGTGCGCGGACACCTTGCTGTCCTTGTTGCGCATCCACGACAGGTCCCCGGAGCCGTTGTTGGTGCCGGTGTGGTGCAGCACGATGGTGTCGATGTCCGCGCCGTTGCGCGAGTCGCTGTTGGGCGAGGGCGCGCTGATGACCGCGGGCTTGGTGAACTTCCCGGGCTCCGTGGGCGGAGGCGTCGTCGTCTTGAGCGCCTTCGTCAGCGCCGCCGCCGTCTGCGTCCCGTAGTAGCCGGTGGCGGAGATCTTGTTGTCCGCCTGGAACTTCTTCACCGCCGCTTCGGTCGCCGGCCCGAAGGAGCCGGTGCCCGTGTTCATCTGCGCCTGGGTCATGTAGCCCAGCTTCACCAGCCCCTGCTGCAGCTGCTTCACCTTCGCACCGGAGTCACCCTTGCCCAGGCCGGCCGGCGGCGCCGTGAGGGCCGTGGACGCGGCCGCCGCGCGCGCGGGAGCGGCGGTGCGGGGGGCCGTGGCGGCGGTGCTCGCGGGCGCGTTGGCGGTGGCGCGGGTGGTCGGGGCTCGGACGGTCATGGTGTACGATTCCAGGAATAGTGGATAGCTGCTGCTTTCGCGATTATCGGCGGCGTGTGCTGGAAGTTGTGTGCCGGGAGTGAAACGAAACCGCCCCGACGTCCGGCGTGGAGGCCGGGCATCGGGGCGGGGCTGTCCGCGTTTGTCCCCGGGCCTGTCAGCTGCCGGCGGCGCGGCGCGGCGACTCGGCGCGTCCGGCCACGTCCGGCCGCACCTGCGAGTACGGATCCAACGGGTCCCCACCCAGCGCCTCCAGCGCCACCAGGGTGCCCAGGCCCATGCGCCGCGCGTGGTCCAACAGCAGGCGCGTCACCACGTGGTCCTCCAGCGCGTGGCCGGTGGAGTCGAACACCGTGTTGCGCTCGCGCCAGCCCTCGAACTCCTCCGGCTGCTGCACCACCGTGGCCAGGTCCGGGCCAATCTGGTCCGGGTGGAGCTGCTGACACTCGCCCTCCAGGCGCGCCTGCGCGGGAAAGTCCGGCACGACGAGGCTGCGTCGCAAGAGCGCCAGTGGCAGCTCCGCCTTGCCCGGCTGGTCCGAGCCCACCGCGTTGACGTGCGCGTGCGGCTGGAGCGCGTGGCCGGAGATGACGGCCCCGGCGCCCGGAGCGACGGTGGTCGCGGTGCAGAGGATGTCCGAACGCGTCTCCAGGTCCGGCAGCAGCGTGGGCCGCACGTCCAACCCCAGGAACGCCACGCGCCGCACGAAGGAGCGCGCCGCGTCCGGATCGATGTCGTGCACCAGCACCTGCTCCAACCGGAACACGCGGCTGAGCGCATGCAACTGAGACACGGCCTGCGCGCCACAGCCCACCAGCCCCAGCACCCGGCTGTCCGGATGCGCCAGATAGCGGCTGGCCACCGCCGACGCCGCGCCGGTGCGCAGCGCCGTGGCGAACACGCCGTCCATCACCGCCACCAGGTGGCCCGTCTTCACGTCATGGACGCTGTGGGACGCGACCAGGGTGGGCAGCCCCGAGTCCCCCCGGTTGCTGGGGAGGGAGGCGGACACCCTCACGGTCAGGCTGTCCCCGCGCCGCAGGGCGGGCATCCAGCCCATCGTCCCGGAGGGCCGCGAGCCGCCCGTCACCTGGAAGCCCTCCCGCTTGGGGATCTGCAGGACGGATTCGTCCAGCTCCCGCAGCGCCACGGTGAGCGCCTGGATGAGCTCGTCCATCAGGACGTCCAGACCCACGCCTTCCACGAGCGCGCGCAAGTCAGTGGGACCGAGCAGGAGGGTGTGAAGAGCCGGGAGCGTCATGTGCGCGGAGTCTACGCCCCTGACAGGAATTGCAACGGGTCAGTTTTGATTACGAATTCCTGTCTTGCTGTGGCTTTTGAATACAGGTGCAGGGAACAAGGTGACGAAGAGGCCGTGTTGGAAGCGGGCGCTCGACATCCGTCGGACCCACGTGGCGCTGGCTTCGTGCTGGCCCGCTGAGCCGCTCCACCCCAAACGCCCGAGTGAACGCCTCCTTGACGCCTTCCGTTCCCAGGACGCCCGTGCTCACCGCCGTCTCCGGCCTGTCCCACCGCCGCGCCAATGAATCGCCCGAGACGCCTCGCGCGCGCATCCTCCTGGTGGACGACACGCCGGCGAACCTGCTCGCCCTGGAGGCCATCCTGGAGCCGCTCGGCCAGCAGGTGGTGTCGGTGTGCTCTGGCGACGAGGCGCTGAAGGCGCTGCTGTTGGACGAGTACGCGTGCGTGCTGATGGACGTGCGGATGCCGGGGCTGGACGGCCTGGAGACGGCGCGCCTGGTGCGCACCCGCGAGCGCACGAAGCACCTGCCCATCCTCTTCATCACCGCGCTCAGCCGCGAGGCGGCCTACGTCACGCGCGGCTACGAATACGGCGCGGTGGACTACCTGCTCAAGCCCGTGGACCCGGACATCCTGCGCGCCAAGGTGGCCGTGTTCGTGGAGCTGTACCTGCGCGGAGAGAAGCTGCGGCAGCAGGCGCTGGAGCTGGCGGAGCGCCGGCGCGTGGAGGAGGAGCTGCAGCGCGCGACGGAGCTCGAGCAGCAGCTGGTGGGAATCGTGGGGCACGACATCCGCACGCCGCTCGCGGCCATCCTCACCACGGCCAACATCGAGCTGTCGCGCGAGCTGCTGCCGGACGCCCAGCGCAAGGCCTTCGAGCGCGTGGCCCGGGGCGGCGAGCGCATCCAGCGCATCGTGGATCAGCTGCTGGACTTCACCCGCGCGCGCGTGGGCGGAGGCATCCCGGTGGTGCCGGGCGCGGGCGACCTCAACGAGCTGTGCCGCAAGCTCGTGGACGAGCTGCGCGCGGCGAAACCGGAGCGCTCCATCCAGTGTGACTTCGCCCGCGACAGCCTCCCGGGTGTGTGGGACCTGGACCGGCTGGCGCAGGTGGTGGCCAACCTCCTGGACAACGCGCTCAAGTACAGCCCGCGAGACACCCCCGTGCGTCTGCGCACTTATGAACAGGGCGCGGACACCGTCCATCTGGAGGTCCAGAACGCCGGGGCTCCCATCCCCGCGCACCTCCTGCCCACGCTCTTCCAGCCCTTCCGCCGAGGCGACGGCCCGGGCCAGCGCGAGAGCCTGGGCCTGGGGCTCTACATCGCGCGTAGCATCGTGGAGACCCACGGCGGCACCCTCCGGGTGGAATCGACCCCGGACGTCGGTACGATCTTCTCTCTCTGTCTTCCGCGTCAGGCTTTGGTTGAGACACGCGCGCACTCCGCGTGCGCGGGCGTCTCCACGCCGATGACGGCGTGAGACACAAGGCCGTTCGCGTCACGGACAGTGCATTGCAGTGGTGGCTGATTACTCCACATAAAAGGCATACAACAATCCATCCACATCAAAACCTCTCATAAGATGAGGCAAGTGTGTGGAGGGTTTGCTACAATGCCAGACGTCCGGGAGGCAGTCCGTCCGGACGTAAAATGTGTCCGCTTTGGGGAGGGTGCGCGACAAATGAACGACAACTCGACGTGGATTCCCGTGGAAGGAAGCGACCCGATTCGTGCGTGGGTGCGACGCCCCGCCTCTGGAACGGGTCCGGCCCTGCTGCTGCTGATGGTGGAGGCGTTCGAGGGAAACGCCCACCTGAAGCTGATGGCCGAGCGTTTCAGTGAAGAGGGCTACGTGGTGGTGGTGCCCGACCTCGCCTCACGAGGGGAGCCGGAGGAGGTGGACCTGAAGCCGGTGGTGGCTTGGGCGCGCTCGCTTCCGGAGGTGGTGGGTCTCCGGGGAAAGAAGCAGGTCGGCGCGCTGGGCTACGGGCTGGGCGGGACGCTGGCCGCGCAGCTGGCGGCGCACGCGCACGTGGACTGCGCGGTGGCCTACTGCGCGCCGGGCATGGAGGACGTGCTCGCGCAGGGCGGTGAGAACGCGGCCCCCATGGTGCTCCACTTCGCGGAGTGGGACGGCTTCGTGTCTCCGGCCGCGGTGGCGCGGGTGAAGCAGCACGTGAGCGTCGACGTGGAGCTGTACGTGTACCAGGGCGTGCGCCACGGCTTCTTCCGCGAGGGGTCGCCGGCCTGGCACCGGCCCTCGATGATGACGGCGCACACGCGCACCCTCGCGCTGCTCAAGCGCGTGATGGGGCCGCGCTACGACCTGGCCGCGCTGTGGGACAAGCACACGGAGCTGGAGTTCGCCGCCCGGGACGCGGACGCGACCATGAAGACCATGGTGGCGCACCCGTACGTCAACAGCGTGCCGGTGATGACGGGTGGCGTGGGCGCGGAGTACCTGCACCGCTTCTACGAGAACCACTTCGTGCACGCCAACCCCAAGGACACGAAGATGACCCTGCTGTCGCGCACCGTGGGCGCGGACCGCGTGGTGGACGAGTTCATCTTCAGCTTCACCCACGACATCGAGATGGACTGGATGCTCCCGGGCATCCCGCCCACAGGGAAGTACGTGGAGGCGGCCTTCGTGGCGGTGGTGAACTTCCGCGGCGACAAGCTCTACCACGAGCACATCTACTGGGATCAGGCCGCCGTGCTCGTTCAGCTGGGCCTGATTGACCGCAAGGGCCTGCCCGTCACCGGCGCCGAGGCCGCGCGCAAGCTGCTGGATGAGACCCTCCCGTCCAACACCCTGATGGAGAAGTGGGACGAGAGCGCGCCGTCCAACAACCGCAAGGCCGGCTGACGCGGCCGGGATGACGCCCGCGCCCCGGGTTCGTCGCTACCCAGGGCGCGGTGTCTGACTTTCACGGGCTGGAATGCGCGCAGCCATTGCGCCGGCTCCTCTGGGATGTCCACAATGCGGCACCTCACTGGATGGTCCAGGGGGGCTTCGTTTCCCAGACCTCCTCTGGATTTGGCGCCGCTCCCGGATGCGACTCTCCCTTTCCCAGAAGCTCACGCTGGCGCCGCTGTTGGTGGCGCTGTTCTTCACGGTCCTCTTCTTCGGCTACCTCATCCCGCGCGTCAGCTCCGCCTTCGAGGCGCAGGGCCGGGACGTGGGAGGTGCGCTGCCCGCGGCGCTGGCGGCCACGCTGCCCGCGGCGATGCCCGGCGGCCAGACGGAGGCGCTCCAAGCGGTGCTGGAGCAGGCGGTGCGCCACCACCAGGTGGCCTACGTGGCCGTCTTCGACGGGACGGGGCAGATGCGCGCGGTGGCGGGCGAGTACGCCGCGTCGATGCGGGAGCTGCGCGACCGGCTGGGCCGCGCGCAGGGTGAGGCGACGTTCTACGTGCGGGACGCGGAGCTCTTGGACGTGAGCTCGCGCTTCGCGAACGGGGCGGGCACCGTGCACGTGGGCTTCAACCGCACATCGGCGCGCGCGCAGGTGCGGGCCATCACCACCGGGGTGAGCGTGGTGATGGTGCTGGCGCTCGCGCTCTTCGTCGTCGTGGGCATCGTGCTGGCGCGCCGGGTGGCGGCGCCGCTGGTGCAGCTGACGGAGGCGGCCCAGCGCATCGCGGAGCACGGCGACCTGCGCGAGACGGTGCGCGTGGAGGGCTCGGACGAGGTGGCGCAGCTGTCGAAGGCCTTCTCCTTGATGGTGTCCAAGGTGAAGGACCTCTTGCAGCAGCTGCAGGGCTCGTCGGACCTGCTGCGCGGCTCGGTGGACCATCTGAACGACTCCGCGGGCCGGCAGAACGAGATGGTGTCCCGCCACGCCGCCGCGCTGCAGGAGACGCAGGTGACGGCGCAGGAGATCCGCCAGACGTCCGTGGTGGCGTCCCGCGCGGCGGAGACGGTCATCGACGTGGCGGAGCGCGCGGAGGTGCTGGGCAAGACGGGCGAGATCGCCATCACCGAGAGCATCGAGGGCATGGTGGCGCTGCGCGCGCAGGTGGAGCAGATCGCCGAGCGCATCATGGCCCTGGGCGAGCGCACCGAGCAGATCTCCGGCATCACGGAGACGGTGAAGGACCTGGCGGACCAGTCCCACCTGCTCGCGGTGAACGCGGCCATCGAGGCGGCGCGCTCCGGGGAGCACGGCAAGGGCTTCGCGGTGGTGGCCCGGGAGATCCGCGGCCTGGCGGACCAGTCCATCCGCGCGACGAACCAGGTGCGCGGCATCCTGGCGGACATCAGCGCCGCCATCTTCGCCACGGTGGAGATCACGGCCGCAGGCACGCAGCGCATGGAGGCGGGCCTGGCCCAGGTGCGCACGTCCGGGGACACGCTGCGCCAGTTGTCCTCCATCGTGCGGGACAGCGTGGTGTCCGCCCGTCAGATTTCGCAGACGGTGAACCAGCAGGCCACCGGCATCGAGCAGATCTTCACCGCCGTGAACGAGCTCAACACGGTGATGGGCGACACGGTGAAGCGCATCGCCACCACCAGTGAGTCCGCCGTGTCGCTCAAGCTCCTGTCGGAGCGCGTGGCGGCGATGGTGCGCGACTACCGGCTGTAGCCGGGCGGAGGCGGGGCAGGAACCGCTCCACCACCTGGGCCACGGTGCGCGTGGTGGCGGCGCCGGGTTCGTTCACCCGGGCCGCGAGGAAGGCGGCCCCCAGCCGGGCCACCGACGACACGACGAAGAGCACGTGCAGGTTCACCCAGAGGTGGCCACCCAGCATGAACTGCTGGGGCACGCGCGCCGCCAGCGCTCCGCCCAGGGCCGCCGCCGCCGCGTAGGCCATGCCTCCCGCGGTGGCGAACGCCGCCAGGTAGAAGGGCCGGCCGTGGCGAGGCGCCACCGTGAGGGGCAGCGCGAAGATGGCCAGGCCGTGGCCGCTCCACAGCGCGCCCGCCAGGAGCACGTCGAACAAGAGCGGCCAGAGCGTCCCCGCGGAGGGCAGAAGCCAGAGCATGGGGATGGCGCTGATGCCCAGCGAGCAGAGCATCAGCACCGGCTGCGCGCCCAGCCTGTCGATGGCGCGGCCCCACAGGGGCGCCGTCAGCACGCGCACCCCCGCCACCGCCGCCGCGTGCAGGGCCATGATGACGAAGGTCATCTTGAGGTTCTGCAGGCTGTGCAGCGCGAAGAAGGGCGCGGACACGCCCACCGCCGCGTTCCACGCCACCTGGTACAGGAGCACCCGCCGGGCGCCGTCGTCCTTCCAGGGCAGGAGCGCCGCCTTGAGCTCCAGCTTCGGCGCGGTGCCCGGGGGCGCCGGGTCATGCTGCGCGGCCATCATCAGCGTGGTGACGACGCCCATGACACAGGCGGCGAGCGCCAGCATGGGCAGCGCCAGTCCCACCCCGTCCAGCCCCTTCAGCCGGTCCATCAGCAGGCCCGCGGTGAGCGACGCGCCGGTGCCCATCAGCGTGGTGAGCGCGGTGCGCTTGCCGAAGAAGCGGCCCCGCACGGCGCCGGGGACGAGCTCCCCCATCCACGCCACCCACGCGTTGTTGCCCACCACCGCCAGCACCGCGGACGCCCCGGCCACGGCGAGCAGCAGGTGCTGCTGCCCCTCCAGGGACAGGCCCAGCCACGGCAACAGCGCCATGGGCAGCAGGGCCAGGCGGGACAGGCACACCGCCGTCAGCGCCACCCGCCGGTGACCGAAGCAGAGGGTGAGCCACGCGGCGGGGAACTGCACGAACTGCGCGAAGAACGGCAGCGCCGTCATCACGCCCACCAGGAAGGGCCCCAGCTTCAGCGCGATGGCCCACGCGGTGAGCACGGTAGGACCCGCGCACGCGGTGAACACCTCCGCGAACATGCCCTCCACGGTGGACACCTTCAGCGACGCGCGGAGGCGCCGGTGCAGGGGTGGGCCCCGGTGGCCGTCCGGGGGCGGAGGGGCCCCCAGGAGGGGCGCGGACGAGCCGGGCAGCGAGGCGCCAGGGCGGAAGAGGGGGACGCCGGTGGCGAGGGAAGCGAAGCTCTGGACGAGGCGACGACGGAGGGCGGCGGACACTGGGATTCGTTTCCCATGGCCGCGCATTCCCTCTCAATCGGACCTCCAAGGAGTCCTCCGGGCCCGGCCGGACACCAACCGGCCTTATTCGTCGCTTTCCACTGACTGTCCGCCCGCTTGGTGGGCAGGAGGGATTCAGGTGCAGTTCACGCGGTCTTGAACTATATGAACGGCCCGGGAGGAGACCGCGCACATGGATGTCGCTCACGAGCTGACGGAGTTTTTGGGGCAGGTGGAGCAGCGTCTGACCGAATTGCTCGCGGATGGCGACGTCGGGCCGGACGTGAAGGGCGATACGCTGATGGATGCGGCGCGCCACCTGTGCCTGGGGGCCGGAGGCAAGCGGGCCCGCCCCATGCTCGTCCGCCTGTTCGGGGGTGTGGTGGGGGTGCCGGCCGGCCGGCTGGTGGATGTGGGTGTGGCGGCGGAGATGATCCACTCGGCCAGCCTGCTGCATGACGACGTGGTGGACGCGGGCATGTTCCGCCGGGGCCGCCCGACGGTGAACGCGCGCTGGGGCAACATCGTCGCGGTGATGAGCGGCGACCTCATCCTGTCCACGGCGCTGTCGCGGCTGTCCCTCTTGGACGCGCGCCTGGTGCAGAGCGGCCTGGCCATCGTCACGGAGATGACCCGCGCGGCCATCGCGGAGGTGGAGGCGCGCGGGGACATGAACCTGCCGCTCACGCGGCTGCGCTACATCGCCGAGGGCAAGACGGGTTCGCTGTTCGGCTGGTGCGGCAAGGCCGCGGCGACGCTGGGGGAGCAGCCGGAGGCGCAGGCGCGCTTCGACGCCTTCGGGCGGCACCTGGGCGTGGCGTTCCAGATCGCCGACGACATCCGCGACATCCTGGGCACGGACGTGGGCAAGCCCCGGTACGCGGACGTGCACTCGCGCACGCCGTCCTTGCCCATCCTGCTGGCGGTGTCGCGGGACGAGTCCCTGCGCCGCAAGCTCAAGGACGCGTGGGCGTTCTCCGTCATCACCCCGGAGCGCACCCGGGAGATTGGCGCCGCCATCGAGGCCACCGGCGCGGTGGAGGCGTCCATGGAGATGATGAACGTCGAAATCGAAGCGGCGCTCGACAAGCTGGGGCCCTTCGCGAATGACGCCGCGGGCGCGGAGCTGATGAGCTGGGCGCACCGGCTGTCGGAGGGCATCGCGCAGCAGGTGAAGGGGCGCGCTGCATGAAAGGCTACCTGTGGACGGGGGGGGATCCCGGGAGCCAGAAGACCGTCGCGCCGCCGCAGAATGGCCGGCTGGCGCCATGGGAAGCCATCGCGGTGGAGGCGGTGGGCAACGTCATCGAGTTCTGGGGCTTCAAGCGCAACCAGGGCCGGGTGTGGGGCCTGCTCTACCTGCGCGGTGAGCCCCTGACGGCCGGTGAGATTGAACGCGAGCTGGACCTGTCCAAGGGCGGCGTGTCCATGCTGCTGCGCGACCTGGAGCACTGGGGCGTCGTCCAGCGGGTGCGCGTGCCGCAGGACACGGTGTGGCGCTACTCGGCGGAGACGGACCTGGTGCGGATGGTGACGCACGTGGTGGAGGAGCGCGAGGCGGCCTTCGTCACCCGCATCCGCGCGGACCTGTCCGAGGCGCGCCGGCTGGCGGAGGGCGCCGGCGGCGTGCAGACGGAGAAGCTGCGGCGGCTGGAGCGCATGGCCGTGCTGGCCGACCACGTGGAGCGCGCGCTGCGGCTGTTCATCAAGACGTCGCGCCTGGACGTGGGCGGGGTGCTGGGCGCGTTCCGCGACGGCGCCCTGTCGCGCAAGGGCGAGCGGTAGAGGCGGGAGGACACACAATGGATTCGCACTACGACCAGGTGATGAAGGCGCGCGAGCAGGCGGACGCGAACGCGCCCCGGCGCTACTTCGCGTACTCGACCATCCTGGACCGGGCCGCCTTCGACGAGTGGAAGCAGCAGCACAGCTACGGCTTCTTCGAACTGCCAGAGGGCCGGCTCGCCGAGGCGCTGGACGTGGACCTCGTCTACGACTTCCCGTCGCGCTGGTGGGGCGGCCGGGTGGCGGGCCTGACGGACGCGCCGGGCGCGCGCGTGTACGGCCGGCTCTTCGAGATCCCCGGCAAGGACTGGCCCATCGTCCAGCACAAGGAGGGCTTCGTCACCAGCATGTGCGTGGAGCGCACGGTGCGCGTGCTCGTGGACGGCCAGGAGGTGGAGGCCACCGCGTTCGTGACCAACCCGCGCCGCGCTTCGTCGGACGGGCCGGTGAGCCCGCGCTTCGTGGAGGCGCTGGTGCGCGGCGCGAAGAGCGCCGGGCTGCCCGCGGACTACGTGGAGAAGCTGGCGCGCGGCGAGTCGCGCTGAGCTACGGCCAGGCGGTGGGGGCGATGCGGTAGAGCGCTCCGGCCTGGTCGTCGCTGACGATGAAGCCACCACCCGGGGCCAGGGCCACGTCCACCGGCCGGCCCCACACGCTCAGGTCCGGGTTCTTGAAGCCCGTGACGAGGTCCACCTCCTCCGTGGGCTGGTATGTGGAACGGGTAGGGCGTGTTGTCGCGGTTGTTGACCGCCACCCACAGCGTGTCGGTGCCCGGCTCCCACGCCAGCCCCTCCGCGTTGCGCAGGCCCCGGGCGAACAGCTCGCGTGAGCCGCCGCTCCAGTCCCACCGGTAGATGGCGCCGCGCAGCGGGTCGCTGGTGGTGTCGCTCAGGCACACGTTGCAGGTGGACGCGATGGCCACGTACACGCGGTGCCGCGAGTCCACCGCCAGGTTCTTGAGCTCGTGGCCGTAGGCGCCGTGCAGCTCCGGGAGGGACGCGTCCGGCAGTCCCGTGACGACGGTCTCCACCGTGCCGCGCGTTGTCTCGCCGGGCGTCCAGCGCGAGCGCGTGACGCGGTCCTTCTCCGATAGGAAGACCCACACCTGCCCGTCGCGCTCGTGGAAGACGATGTCGTGGGGCCGGCCCAGTCCTCCCGCCCACTGCGTCACCTCCGGGGCCTGGCCCGCACGGGGGCGCACCTGCATCACCTTGTTCTGGCCGGGCACGGAGACGAGCAGGGTGCCCTCCGGAGAGAAGGCGATGAAACGCGCGCCCGGCACCCGCGCCCAGACCGACACCGACATGCCTGATGGGATGTTCAGGGAGCGTGGCACATCGAACGGAGCGCCTCGCATGCCCTCCGGAACCTGGACCTGCGCCGCCTGAAGGTTCCAGGTGACAGGCTGTGGGCCTGCGTCCACCACGCCCGAGTCCTGGATGGAAGGGGAGGGCTCGGGGGCGTTGGTCGAGTTGGACTTGCAGCCGGTCCGCAGGCACGCCAGCCCCAGGAAGGTCGCCAGCAAGAGTGGTCGCCGCATGGTCCTCTTTTCCTAACCGCGGTTTTCGACTGAACGCGACCTGAACAAACCTTCAGTCATTTTCCGCGCCTCCCCGAGCGCCCCCGAACGGACCTGAACAAACCTTCAGGGAGTTTTGACGCGTCGGCTGACGCCCATGCCTACATGAACAAAAGGACAGGCGGCCGTCTCGGGGTGAAACATGAAATAAAAATAGACAAATGTATGCAATTGATTGAGTTGTTTGTCTTTGTTTTGTGTGTTTCATGTCTGTCTTTGGGGCGTTGGCCACCAGCCTCCGGATCAGAACTGCCTGGACCGGGCTTGACGGCGGAGGGGCGTTGTGGCCTTATGAATTTGATTTCGATAATCAAAGTCATCTGGAGGACGCAATGCTCGGTCAGGGATGCTGCAGGGCGGTGCTGGCGCGAGGCCCGTGCGCTGAAGTGACGCGGTGCAGCTGTGGGCACATCCACCTGGCGGTGGGGCCGGTGACGCTTCGCCTGGAGGAGGACGTCCTGCGCGCGCTGGGCCACACCCTGGTGGAGGCCATCCATCAGTTGGAGCTGCCGCACGCGCCCGCGCACGAGGCGGAGGCCCAGGAGCCGGCCCCCACCGGCGGGTGGAAGCAGTGAGCACCGTCCGGGGGACGATCCGCTGGGGCGGCTTCGAGCGCTCCGCGAGGGACAAGCGCCTGCCCTCCGCGTCCACGGCCCCCGCGGGCCTTCCGTCCACGCAGCGGCTGTCGCTGCGGCTGGAGGAGGGGACGGGGGGCGCTCGGCGCCAGGCGGAGCAGTCCACCTTCCTGGAGGCGCTCTTCCACGGCGCGTGGAACGGCGGCGTCTACGGCCAGTTCGTGCGGGCGCGCCACTACGTGAACCACCTGCGCCAGCTGCACGTCGTCTACGAGGCGCTGGAGGCCGTGCTGCCGGCGCTGAAGGACGGCCCGCTCACGCGCGTGCTGCGGCTGCCGGAGCTGCGGCGGGCCTCCGCGCTGCTGGCGGACCTGGACTGGTTCTGCGGCGACACGCGCACGAAGCCCTTCGCCTGCGTGGAGACGCGGCTGCACGCCGAGCGGATCCGCGAGGTGGCGGCGGAGGCCCCGCACCTGCTCATCGCCCATGCCTGGGCCCGCTGCGTCCAGGACCTCTACACCGCGCCCCAGCGCTCGGAGCTCATCGCGCGGGCGTTCGAGCTGGAGAACGGCCGGGGCACGGCCTTCTACAACGCGGTGTCCGCCGCGGAGCTGCTCGCCTTCCAGGGCCGGCTCGTGGCCCGGCTGGACGAGGTGCCGCTGACGGAGGGCGAGGCCCAGGAGGTGGTCCAGGAGGCGCGGCTGGCCTTCCGCATCCAGGCGCTCATCTGCGACGAGCTGGCTCGGGACGCACCGGAGCTCGAGGACCTGGGCGGTACTCCCGGGTAGGGTTGCCTCGAACCCACGGAGGAGGTGGTCCGACCCACCGGCCCGCCTCCTCGCCTGGGGGGGCGATATGCCGTTTCGTGACAGGCACGCTAGGATGGCGGAACGTGACACTCCAGATGACCTCCCACATCGATCGCCGCGCTTTCCCCCGCATCCACGCGCCCCTCTATTCGCGCCCCGCGCGCATGAAGGTGGGTGAAAAGAAGCAGGTGCTCGACGTCAGCCTCGGGGGCGCGCGCATCTACTCGGATGATCCGCAGGACGTGGGCTCGCGCCTGGATCTGGAGTTGTTCCTTCCGGACGGCAGCTCGCTGGAATGTACGGCGCGCATCGTCTGGGCCATCAAGTTACCCAAGGACGCGGTGGCCCGCTTCGAGGTGGGCCTGTCCTTCATCGACGTGCCAGAGCCCGTCCTGGCACGTCTGAAGACCGTCCTCGTCACGGACGAAGGCTAGGACAGCTCTACTTCGACGACGCGCTGTCCAGCTCGCGCAGGTCGTCCGCTTCCAGCTTCAGGGAGAAGGCCCCGAGCAGCTCCTTCACCTGCGGCACGGACGTGGCGCTGGCGATGGGCGCCACCACCGTGGGCCGCGCCTCCAACCACGCGAGCGCCACCTGCGACGGCGTGGCCCCCCGGCGCTCCGCCACCTTCTTCAGCGCGGCGACGACGCCCCAGCCCTGCGCATTGCCGTACTTCTTGAGCACGTTGCCCGCGCGCGGTGACGCCGGCGCCGGCTGCCCCTCCTGGTACTTGCCGGTGAGGAAGCCCGCGGCGAGCCCGAAGTAGGGCGCCACGGCGAGGCCCTCCTGCTCACTCAGCTGCTGGAGCGCGCCCTCGAACTTCGGGCGCTCCACCAGGTTGTACTCCGGTTGGATGACCAGGTAGCGCGCAAGCCCCAGCTTCTTCTGCGTGTCCAGGGCCTCCCGCGCGCGCTCCGCGGTGTGGTTGCTCAGGCCCAGCGCCTTCACCTTGCCCGCCTTCACCAGCGCGTCGAAGGCGCGGAGCGTCTCCTCGAAGGGGGTGTTCGGGTCGTCGTAGTGCGCGTAGTACAGGTCGATGCGCTCCACGCCCAGGCGGCGCAGGGACGCGTCCACGCTCTTCTCGATGTGCTCGCGCGTGAGGCCCTTGCCCAGCGCCGTCTCCGCGCCGACCTTCGTGGCCACCACCAGGCGGTCCTTCGCCTTGCGCGAGGCGATCCACTTCCCCAGCACCGTCTCCGACTCACCGCCCACGTGGCCGGGGATCCACCGCGAGTACACGTCCGCGGTGTCCACGAAGTTGCCGCCGCCTTCCACGAACGCGTCGAGCACGGCGAACGAGGTCGCCTCGTCCGCCGTCCAGCCGAAGACGTTCCCGCCCAGGCACAGCGGGAACACCTCCAGGCCCGTCGCTCCCAGCTTCCGCTTCGCTGCTGCTCCTGCCGCCATGCCCCAGGTCCTTTCGGTGAGGCCGGGGCCTGCTACCCCGGCGTGAACCACACCACCGACAGCGGGGGCAGGGTGAGCGTCGCGGACGCGGGCTGACCGTCCCAGCCCGTGGGCTCCGTGTGCACCTGGCCCCGGTTGCCCATGCCGCTGCCGCCGTACTCCCCGGCGTCGGTGTTGACCAGCTCCACATAACGGCCGTGGAGCGGGAAGCCCACGCGATAATCCTCGCGAGGCACCGGCGACATGTTGGCCACGCACACCACGTGACGGCCGGGCGTACGCGAGCGGCGCACGAAGGCCAGCACGTTCGCCGCGGACGCGTCCGGCTGAAGCCACTGGAAGCCCAGGGGCTCGCTGTCCGAGTCGTACAGCGCGGGCACGTCGCGGTAGACGCGGTTCAGGTCAGCCACCAGCTTCTGGATGCCCTTGTGGCCCGGGTCGTTGAGCAGGTGCCAGTCCAGGCTCTTGTCGTGGTTCCACTCCGCGGGCTGGCCGAACTCGCCGCCCATGAAGAGCAGCTTCTTGCCCGGGTGGGCCCACATCCACGCGAACAGCGCGCGCAGGTTGGCGCGCTTCTGCCACGCGTCTCCCGGCATGCGCCCGTAGAGGCTGCCCTTGCCGTGCACCACCTCGTCGTGGCTCAGCGGCAGCATGAAGTGCTCGCTGAACGCGTACAGCAGGCCGAAGGTGAGCTGGTTGTGGTGGAACTGCCGGTAGACGGCGTCCTTGGAGAAGTACGACAGCGTGTCGTGCATCCAGCCCATGTTCCACTTGAAGTGGAAGCCCAGGCCGCCCTCGCTGACGGGCTGGGACACCTTGGGCCACGCGGTGGACTCCTCCGCGATGACGACCACGCCCGGGTGCTTGCGGCGGATGGTGTCGTTGAGCTCGCGCAGGAACTGGATGGCCTCTTCGTTCTCCCGGCCGCCCCAGCGGTTGGGGACCCACTCGCCGTGCTTCCGGCTGTAGTCCAGGTAGAGCATGGAGGCCACCGCGTCCACGCGCAGCCCGTCCACGTGGTACTCCTCCAGCCAGAACAGCGCGTTGGCGATGAGGAAGTTGCGCACCTCGTTGCGCCCGAAGTTGAAGACGAGCGTGCCCCAGTCCGGCTGCGAGCCCTGCCGTGGATCGGAGTGCTCGTAGAGGGACGTGCCGTCGAACTGGCCCAGCGCGTGGCTGTCACGCGGGAAGTGGCCCGGCACCCAGTCCACGATGATGCCGATGCCCTCCTGGTGCAGGTAGTCCACCAGGTAGCGGAAGTCGTCCGGGTGGCCGAAGCGCGAGGTGGGCGCGTAGTAGCCACCCACCTGATAGCCCCAGGAGCCGCCGTAGGGGTGCTCCGACACGGGCAAGAGCTCCACGTGCGTGAAGCCCAGCTCCTTCACGTAGCGAGACAGCTCCGGCGCCAGCTCGCGGTACGTCATGGGCCGGTCGCCGTCCTCCACCACGCGGCGCCAGCTGCCCAGGTGGACCTCGTAGACGCTCCACGGGTGGTGGGCCGCGTCCACGTGCTTTTCGCGCGCCTCCAGCCACGCGCTGTCGCCCCAGGCGTAGCGTTGCAGGTCATGCACCACGGACGCGGTGGCGGGCGGTGTCTCCGTGCGGAAGGCGAAGGGGTCCGCCTTGAGCAGCGGGCCGCCGCCGTGGCCGGGCCTGATCTCGAACTTGTAGCGGGTGCCCTCGCCGACCTCCGGGACGAACAGCTCCCAGATGCCGGAGGACCCCATGCGCCGCATGGCGTGCAGGCGGCCGTCCCAGCCGTTGAAGTCTCCCACCACGGACACGCCCCGGGCGGTGGGCGCCCAGACGGCGAACGACGTGCCCTTCACGCCGTTGTGGTGGATGAGGTGCGCGCCCATGCGCTCCCAGAGCCGCTCGTGGCGGCCCTCGCCGGCGAAGTACAGGTCCATCTCCCCGATGGTCGGCAGGAAGCTGTACGGGTCGCGCAGCGTGAAGACCTTCTTGCCCGGGTACTCCACCTCCAGCAGGTAGCTGAAGGGCTCCGTGCGGCCGTTGATGCGCGCCTCGAAGACGCCGCCGGTGCGGTGCTGCATGGGCACCTTGCCCCCGAACTCCGGCAGGACGTGGATGGCCACGGCCTCCGGGCGGTAGGCGCGCACCACCACCGCGTCGCCGTCCGGGTGGACGCCCAACATGGAGTGGGGCTCCGGGTGGCGCAGCTCCACCACGCGTTGCAGCTCCGCGTCCACCTGTGCTCTGTCCGCAGGCTTCCTCACTGGGCATCCTCCATCCGCAACAGGGCCTCGACGGGGATGCGCACCCAGTCCGGCCGGTTGGCGAGTTCGTAGCGCACTTCGTACAACAGCTTCTCCAGTTCGAAGGCGCGCAACATCACGTGGAAGGCTTCATCGCTGTCGGGCAGGAAGGGGACGCCGCGCGTCGCCTGGCGGTAGCCCTCCAGGAACGCGTCGCGGGTGGGGCCCACGCGCCCGCGCGGCTGGCCGCCCTCCAACGCCACGGTGGCCTCCGCGTAGTCGAACGAGCGGATCATCCCCGCCACGTCGCGCAGCGCGCTGTACTTCTCCCGGCGCGCGGTGAAGGAGCGGGACGGCTCGCCCTCGAAGTCGAAGAACAGCCACTGGTTGTCCGAACGCAGCACCTGGCCCAGGTGCAGGTCGCCGTGGATGCGGACCTTCTGGCCGGAGGGCGCCACCTGCGCCAGCCGCTTCGCGTACGCGATGAGCCCGTCGCGCCGGCCCTCCAGGTCCGCGTGCAGCCGCCCGGCGTCCGCCAGCGTCACGCCCAGCTCGCCCACGATGGACGCGCTCCAGCGCTGCAGGTCCTCCTGGAGCAGCGGCTCCGGGGAGAACGCCAGGTCGTCCGGCCCCGCGGAGGCGAAGGCCTTGTGCAGCTCTCCCAGCCGCGCGCCCAGGTCGCGCATGTCCGCGAGGAAGCCGTCGCTCAGCGCCTTCTCCTGGCGCAGCCGCTCCAGCGTGTACTTCCAGCCGTCCACGGCGTCCGGCACGAAGCGGTGCGCCAGCGCGAGTGTCGCGCCCGCGGGGCCCTCCAGGTTCAGCGCGCCCACCAGCTGCGGCGTCGCGCGGAAGGACGTCTTCGTCGCGAGGAAGCGGCCCACCTCGTATTCGGGGTTCACGCCGGCCTCCAGCTTGCGGATGACCTTGACGATGACCCGCTCGCCCAGCACCAGCGAGGTGTTGCTCTGCTCCACGTTGAGCCGGCGCACGGAGAGCGGATCCGGCAGCGCCACGCCGCTGTCCGTGGAGGCGATCCATTCACCCACCACGCGGCCGGAGCCGGACACCACCTGCCGGTCCTCACGCGCGAGGTTGAAGAGGGCGCGCACGCAGTCGTCGTCCTCCAGCGCGCTCACCAGTCCGTCGGCCGTGTGCCGGACCTGGAGCTGGTAGCGCTCCGGATTTCCCAGCTCGTAGACGACCTCGATGATGGCCAGGGTGAAGGTACACGTGCCCAGGTCCATGTTCACGTGGTCGGCCACGCTGACACTTTTGATGGGCCACGCCTTGCCGGCGAACCAACGTTGGGCCTTGAGGAAGTCTGGCAGCTTGGTCAGGTCCAGGGGGGTCACGCGGGTTTACTCCTTCGCCTGCAGCGGCTTGTCCAACCGGAACCACAGGAACATGTAAGGCCCCATCGACAGCTGATAGGGCAGGTCGCTGATGCGGGGGAACGGCGTCTCTCCAATCAACTCCACGGGGATGCTGCCTTCGAACTCGCGCAGGTCCAGCACGCCCGGCTGCGCGAAGCGCGACAGGTTGCAGACGACGAGCACCGTCAGGCCCTCCCATTCGCGCACGAAGGCCAGCACCTTGCGGTTCTCCGTGGTGAGGAAGCGCAAGCTGCCCATGGCGAACACGGGGTAGCGCTGGCGGATGCCAATCATCCGCTTCACCCACTGGAGCAGGCTGGACTTCTGCCGCTCCTGGGCCTCCACGTTGATGGACTGGTAGCCGTAGACGGGATCCGCGATGACGGGCGCGAAGAGGCGCGCGTAGTCCGCGCGGCTGAAGCCCGCGTTGCGGTCGCCGGTCCACTGCATGGGCGTGCGCACGCCGTTGCGGTCGCCCAGGTAGATGTTGTCGCCCATGCCGATCTCGTCCCCGTAGTAGAGGACCGGCGTGCCGGGCAGCGTGAAGAGCAGGCTGTGCATCAGTTCGATGCGGCGCCGGCCGTTGTCCATCAGCGGCGCCAGGCGGCGGCGGATGCCCAGGTTGATGCGCATGCGCGGGTCGGTGGCGTACTCCCGGTACATGTAGTCCCGGTCCTCGTCCGTCACCATCTCCAGCGTCAGCTCATCGTGGTTGCGCAGGAAGATGGCCCACTGGCAGGACTCCGGGATGTCCGGCGTCTGCTGCATGATTTCCACGATGGGCGTGCGGTCCTCGCGGCGCACCGCCATGAAGAGGCGGGGCATCACCGGGAAGTGGAAGCCCATGTGGAACTCGTCGCCCTCGCCGAAGTACACGCGCACGTCGGCGGGCCACTGGTTCGCCTCCGCGAGCAGCACCTTGCCCTGGTACTCGGAGTCGATCGTCTTGCGCAGGCGCTTCAAGAACGCGTGCGTCTCCGGGAGGTTCTCGCAGTTGGTGCCCTCGCGCTCGAAGAGGTAGGGCACGGCGTCGCAGCGGAACCCGTCCACGCCCATGTTGAGCCAGAAGCGCATGACGTCCAGCATGGCTTCCTGCACTTCGGGGTTGTCGTAGTTCAGGTCCGGCTGGTGGCTGAAGAAGCGGTGCCAGAAGTACTGCTTGGCCACCGGATCCCACGTCCAGTTGGAGCGCTCCGTGTCGGTGAAGATGATGCGCGCGCCCTTGTAGGACTCGTCCGTGTCGCTCCAGACGTACCAGTTGCGCTTGGGGCTCTTGGGGTCCCTGCGCGCCTCCTGGAACCAGGGGTGCTGGTCGCTGGTGTGGTTCACCACCAGCTCGATGATGATGCGCAGCCCGCGCTTGTGGGCCTCTTCCACCAGCCGCTGGAAGTCCGCCAGCGTGCCGTAGTCCGGGTGGATGCCGTAGTAGTCCGCGATGTCGTAACCGTCGTCGCGCAGCGGGGACGGGTAGTGCGGCAGGAGCCACAGGCAGTCCACGCCCAGGTCCTGGAGGTACGGCAGCTTTTCAATCAGGCCCGGGATGTCCCCGTGGCCGTCCCCATTCGAGTCATGGAATGCGCGGATGTGCAGCTCGTAGATGAGCGCTTTTTTGTACCAAAGCGGATCCAGGTCCATACGCCTCTCGGAGGGAGTCACTCGAAGTAGTCGAACGCGTGTTCGGTGCGGCGGTAGCGGTACACGGCCCAGATGGCAGCGGGCTGTTCGGGCGTCAGGCGCACCTGCACGTCCGGGCCCTGCCAGAGCGAGCGCTGATCAGCCATCAGCTCCTGCACCTGATACGTCTCTTCCGCGGTGACGCCCAGCCATTCCATGGGCACGCGGAGCAGGGCTTCCTGGGGCGAGTACGGATCCAGGCTCACCGCCACCAGCACCGTGCTGAGCCCGTCTGGCGAACGCTTGCCGTAGAAGACGACGCGGTCGTTGTCGGACTCGAAGAAGCGCAAGCCCTGGTAGTGCTGGAGCGCGGGGTGCGCCTTGCGGATGGCGTTGAGCCTGGCGACCCAGTCGGAGATGTTGCCCGGCCGGTCCCAGTCCCAGGCGACGAGCTGGTACTTCTCCGAGTCCAGGTACTCCTCCTTGCCCGGCACCGGGCGGCCCTCGCACAGCTCGTAGCCGGAGTACATGCCCCACACGGACGACAGGGTGGCGGCCAGCGCCACGCGCAGGCGGAAGGCGCCGGGGCCCGCGTTCTGGAGGTTCTCCGGGAGGATGTCCGGCGTATTGGGCCAGAGGTTGCCGCGGAAGTAGTCCGCCACGGGCGGCTGGGTGATCTCCTCCAGGTACGTGCGCAGCTCGTCCTTGAAGAGCCGCCAGGTGAAGTACGTGTACGACTGGGTGAAGCCCACCTTGCCCAGGGCCTTCATCACCTTGGGGCGGGTGAAGGCCTCCGACAGGAAGAGCACGTCCGGGTGCAGGTCCTGCACCTCGCGGATGAGCCAGTGCCAGAACTGCATGGGCTTGGTGTGCGGGTTGTCCACGCGGAAGGTCCGCACGCCGTTGTCCACCCAGTGCAGGACGACGGACTTGAGCTCCTTCCAGAGGGCGTCCCGCGCGGGGCCCATCCAGTCGAAGTTGACGATGTCCTCGTAGCGCTTGGGCGGGTTCTCCGCCGTCTTGATGGTGCCGTCCGGGCGGTGCTGGAACCACTCCGGATGCTCCTTCACGTACGGGTGGTCCGGCGAGCACTGGAAGGCCAGGTCCAGCGCTACCTCGATGCCGTGGGCCTTCGCCGCGTCCACGAACGCGCGGAAGTCCTGCAGCGTGCCCAGCTCCGGGTGCACGGCCTTGTGGCCGCCCTCCGCGGCGCCAATGGCCCAAGGGCTGCCCACGTCACCGGGCTCCGCGCGCAGGCTGTTGTTCTTGCCCTTGCGAGCGGTCCGCCCGATGGGGTGGATGGGCGGCAGGTAGACGGTGTCGAAGCCGAGCTTCTGGATGTACGGCAGCCAGGCCTGCGCGTCCTTGAAGGTGCCGTGCGTCTTGCCGTCGCGCTTCGCGGAGCGGGGGAAGAATTCGTACCAGGCGGCGTTGCGCGCCTTCTCCCGGTCCACGAACACCTCCAGCACCTTGTCGTACCTGCTGGCGAGCGTGCGGTCCGGGTGCCGTGACGCGGCGTCCGCCAGTTCGGAGGACAGCGCGGCGAGGAGGTGGTCCGGCGTGGGCGGCGTGCGCAGGCGGGCCCCTGCCTCGGCGAGCAGCCGGTGGTCCTCCGCGGACTTGCCCTTGGCGCGCGCGGCGGCGCCTTCCAGCAGCGCGGCGCCCTCCAGCAGCTCGCTCTTCACGTCGCGGCCGGCGTCCACCTTGCGCTTCAGCTCATGCGCCCAGGTGCGGAAGAGATCCGGCCAGGCTTCAATCGTGAATTCGTAGCGGCCGTTGTTCGCGAGCGGGATGGCGCCTTCCCAGGCGTCGTTGTTCTTGAAGGCGAGAGGGACCTCCGCCCAGTCCGTCTTCTGCGCGGCGGGGGTGACCTGGCGCCAGCGGGCGACGGCCACGAGGACGTCGTGGCCCTCCTTGAAGATGTCCGCCCGGACGGTGAGGGACTCTCCGGCGACGCGCTTGATGGCGTAGCGCCCCGCGTCCAGCTCCGGCTGGACGTTCTCGATGAACACGCTTCCGAGTCGTTCGGTCATATCGGCTGGCGGCCCCTTATAGGACTCTGAGTCAGTGGCTCCAGGCAGCAATGTGCGGGTGTTGTTGATTGAAGATGGCTGCTGCCTGGTCGCGTTGGCCTGTCAACGTTAGGAACGGAGGGAGCGGTCGCCCAGCCCGAGGGGCTGGGTGGACGGGCCCCGATGGTTGAAGCTGGGATCCGCCCCTCCGGTTGCGGTATCCGGGACGAACATGGCGCCCAACGACTCCGCTGCTCAGCAAGCGAGTGACCTGTCGGCCGACCGCGACCTGCTGAAGCAGGTGGCGCTCGGCGGCGCGGCGGCCATGCGGGACGTCTACGCGAGGTGTGCCGCGCGGGCGTTCGCCATCGCGGTACGGCTGTTGCCCACGCGCGCGGACGCGGAGGAGGTGCTGCAGGAGACCTTGCTGGAGGTCTGGCGGCGCGCGCGCGAGTTCGACCCGGAGCGCGGCGGACTGGAGACGTGGGTGACGACGATCGCGCGCACGCGGTCCATCGACCGGCTGCGTGCGCTGGGCACGGTGTCGCGGATGGTGGAGGGGGTGGCGCAGCAATCGCCACCGGTGAGCGCGACGCCGCCGTCACCGGATGACTCCGCCGCCGCGGCGCAGGACCAGGCGCGGGTGCGCGCGGCGATGGCGCGGTTGCCGCCGGAGCAGCGGGAGGTGGTGCTGCTCGGGTATTTCGACGGGCTGTCCCAGAGTGAGATCGCGCGGAAGACGGGCCAGCCGCTGGGGACGGTGAAGACGCGTGCGCGGCTGGCGTTGGAGAAGCTGGCGCTGCTGCTGGACGGGCCGCCGGTGAGCGCGTCCGGCTGAGTGCAGGACAGCAGCCCTGTTCCGCGGGGACGGGCGGTGGGGCAGGCCCCGGCCGTGTCCTCCTTGCCGCTGTCGGGAAGGGCCCCAAACGTTGCGACTGTTTGGCGAACCCGAGGGAGGGGGCGGACATGCGCAAGATGCGGGAGACGGGGACGGCGTTGATGAACGCGCGGGAGATGCGGCTGGTGCTGGCAAGTGCGCCGCGCAACCTGATGGAGCTGTCCCGGCGCGAGCTGATGGGGATGGTGCGGCGCGCGCGCGGCATGGTGGACCAATACGAGAAGCTGGCGCACCGGCTGCGCCGTGAGGCGATGCGCGTCCCCATGGGGAGCCGAGTGATCGGCGGGCGCATGGACACGCGGCGCAAGGCGGCCCTGTTCCGCAAGGCGCTGACGCGCTTCGAGTCGCAGTTGCGTCGGATGGAGATGGCGCCAGTGCGCAAGGCGAGGCCGGCGATGCGCAAGCGGCCGGTGGCGAAGAAGACGCTGCGGCCCGCGGCCCGAGCCACGGCGCAGCGCAAGAAGGCGGTGATGGCGAAGAAGACGCTGCGGCCCGCGGGCTATGCGCGCAGGGGTCCGGTGACGGCACGGGCGCACAAGGCGCGGCGCATGCCTGCGATGAAGGCGCAGGCGCACCGGACCGTGAAGAGGCGGACGCCGGCGCGCCGGGCCGCGACGCGGTAGCGGATTTCGGGGGAGGGAAGCCGGGTCGCGTCCAGCTCGTGGCCTGGCGAGGGGGAGGGGAGCTGGACTGTGTCCGCCCCGCTTAGGGGCGGACACGGTGGTTTTGAGCGGAGTCCGTCGCCAGAAGGTCGCCGACAAAGCCGGCGCGAAAGTCCGGCGCGAGCAGTGGAGTCCAAGCTCCATCGGATCAAGCGCTCCAACACAAGGGCCGGCGTGCGGAGCTTCATGAGCGAGCTCGGACGCGAAGAAACTTCGCCGCACACGACGACGCAGACAGGCCCAGGAAATGGGCAAGGAAGTGCCAGTGGCGTGCAGCCCACGCGCCCAAGGGCCCCTGGGGGGCATGAATCGGATCGCCCTCCGTACGCACCGCCCCAAAGTCTGGGCCGGTGGTTCCGAGGGGCGGAGATTCAGGCTGCTGGAGGCCACCTTCCGCAGCCGAGGCGGCAATACCTGTCCGGCAGTCGAACAGGAGTCCCAAGTTGGCGCCCATTGCGTTCGCGGAGAACTCCCCACGGGGCTCGCGGGGGACGAATCCTGGGGCATCTGGAGACGGTGGCGCCCCGCAGTCTGGCCCCACGAGGAGGGCATCCGCATAGAGGCAGGGCGCAGACCCGAGCGCTTCGGTGTCCTCGGTAGCTGGCGAGAGGAGACCGAGGACAGCCTTCTCCACACAGGTGCACGGCTCCAGTGCTCCGTCCTGCACGATGGCTGAATCGGAGATGCCAGCGCCACGCTCCTCAACGCAAGGAGGACGCTCCAGTGCTCCGTCCTGCACGATGGCTGAATCGGAGATGCCAGCGCCACGCTCCTCAACGCAAGGAGGACGCTCCAGCGCTTCGTCCTGCACGATGGCTGACGCGGAATCGCCGGCGCCACGCTCCTCAACGCAAGGAGGATGCTCCAGCGCTTCGTCCCGCACGATGGCTGACGCGGAATCGCCAGCGCCACGCTCCTCAATGCAAGGAGGATGCTCCAGCGCTTCGTCCCGCACGATGGCTGAATCGGAGATGCCAGCGCCACGCTCCTCAACGCAAGGAGGATGCTCCAGCGCTTCGTCGCGCACGATGGCTGACGCGGAATCGCCGGCGCCACGTTCCTCAACGCCAGGGAGTACCTCCGACGCATCCTTCAGGCCGCTGGCTGGTGCGGGCGCACCGAGGAGGTCCTCCTGGGTGAAGTGGGCCTCGGAGGACGCAGGTGCTTGGGGCGCAGGGGCGAAGGCGTTCAGCACGCGCTCATCGCGAGCCTTCAGCAGTGCCGGCAGCTCGTTCTGAAGTGCCTGCACGTCGCGCTCGTGCAGGATCGCCGTCACGCGGAGGACCCACTCGCGCAGCGCCTCACCACCCATGAGCGGCAGCAGTTGGGCTGCGCCTCCCAGGAATGCCCGCTGCAGGGACTGAACGAGGAGCACGTGCCCCGGCCGCGCCGCCACCCGGGCCGCCTGCCGCAGCAACTCGAACTCCACCTGGGCGCAGGTTGCACCCGACTCCCAGCGCGCCGCGTCCTGCAACTGGAAGCACGTGCTCCCCAGTCGGTCCAGGTCGAGGTCCGAGGCCCTCGCGCAGCAATCGGCCAGAAGCTCCACCAGCACCTGCCGCTTGAGGCTGAAGTAGCCCTCCAGCAGCCACCGGGCGTCCGGGTTGCTCGCGTCATGCAGCGCCAGACCCAGGTTCTCCAGCGTCAGCGACTCATCCAGCGCCACCGCGCGCGTCTTGCGTCCGGAGCGCTGCACCACCAGGCCCCTCGCCGCCAGCCGTCGCAGCGCCTCGCGAATGGTGCCCCGGCATACCTCATAGCGACGCGCCAGCTTCGCTTCCGAACCAAACTGCCCGCTCGGGTGCAGCCGCCCCAGCGCGATATCGCGCTCGATTTGCGCCTCCACATAGGCCACGAGTCCTTCCCGTCCCATCCCCATTCCCCCTCCTCGTCCCAGCATCGCCATCCAACCACAGGGGTCTGACATGGACGTGCGGGCCCACCCTCCGCGTCGTTTGCAGGGCGAGCGCTCCCCCGGGCGGCATGGGGCGAAAACCTGTCCGACTGTCGGACAGGTTTGGAGGCAACCGGGCCCGGGCGGGCACCTCCGTCCGCGCCCCACCTTGGTATCCGCGCACGCATGACGTTGTGCCCCTGGCGGTCCGGCGCGGCCTCGGGCCCCAAGCGGCGGAAACTTGTCCGACTGTCGGACAGGTTTGGAGGCAACCGGGTCCGGGCGGGCGACCCTGGCCGTGGCTGGTCCTGGCGTGCGCCCAAGCACACCCGTTGCGGTCCACCGCTGCGCTCCGCGAGGTGCGCGGCCTCGGCTTCAGCTGGTGCGAACCTGTCCGACTGTCGGACAGGTTTGGAGAGAGCCCTCCCCGAGTGGGGTCTCTGCTCGTGGCCCCACCGTGGTGTCAGCGCACGCACGACGTTGCTCACCTGCCATGCCGGCGCGGTCTGGGGACTCGTGCGGCGAAATCTGTCCGACTGTCGGACAGGTTTTGGGGGAACCGGCCCCGGGTAGACTTCCCGGTCCGTGGCCCACCTTGGTGTTCGCGCATGCATGACGTCGCGGCCCACGGCCACGCTTCGCGAGGCACTCTCTTGTTGGTGGGCTTTGGGGCGCAGGATTTGCTGACGAACTGCTGACGACTTGCGTAGATGACGGCCCATGCGGAAATCCTGGCCGTACGCAGTGGTGATGCTGCTGGCGCTCTTTGGCGTGCCCCGGCTGCTGCACCACTTCATCCCCGACCGACAGCTGGCGATGATGATGTTTCCCGTCGTCATGTTCGTCCTGCTGGTGCCGACGGCCCTCTACTTTCTTCCTCGCTACCGCCGGAGCAAGAAGCTCACGGACGAGGGGCTCCAGTTGTTGTCGGAGGGGAGGGTGGCCGCCGCGATCGAGCGGTTCGAGGCGTCGCGGCCCCTGGCGAAAGTCCAGGTCGTTCCCACGTACAACATCGGCATCGCCCGGCTCCAGCTCTGGCAACTGCCGGTGGCGGGGCGGGAGCTTTCGAGTCTGGAGTCACGGAAGGATTTGACGCCGCAGTTCCGTGCGGTGTTGTCCGCGGCGCTCGCGCTGGTGGACGCGCTCGAAGGTCGGCTCGCGCGGGTGGAGCCCCGTCTGGCCGAGGCGAAGGCTCGGGTGGACTTTTCCTTGTGGTTCGCGCCGCTTGCTTCGGCGGTGGTTGCGTGCCGTGAGGGGCGCTGGGCCGAGGCTCGTGCGCTGCTGGCCGATGCAGCGCTGGAGAATCTCAACGGCCCCCTGCGCGGTCTGCGGAATGTGCTGGAGGTCTGGTGCGTCGAGCAGCTCACCGGGGAGGCGCGGCCGGTGGACGCCATCGCTCTTTTTGGGGAAGCGTCACAGGACTCGCTTCAGGCCGCGTGGCCGGAGCTCGTGGACTACGTGGTGAAGCGGTCGCGCTGAGTCAGAAGCCGGTCAGGTGGATACGCTCGTGCCAATGCGCTCTCTCGAACGAGGGTTGCCACCCTCCTTGAAACAGGTTTCGGCTCCCAGCCTGGCTCCCCTACGCGAGGTCGGGAGCGCGACGTTCTCCCTGGCGGACCTGGACCCACTGGGGACTCCGAACTTCGAAGAGAAGGACGTGGAGGCCTACTACAAGCAGTTCGGCCTCCCGCCGGGCCCGGAGCGAACGTGGTGGCTCGAGGCGCAGTGCGGGCTGGAGTTCGTCTTGTCGCAGGACTTCTTCACGGAGGGCGTCAGGGTCATCGCGGAAGAAACGGCGGAATTCGAGCACGTGCTCGCGCACCTTCCCTTTCCCGCGGAAGAGGCCATTCCCAATGGGGCCCTCCTTCGAGGAGCGGACGCGGCGCCATGGGCATGGCGGCTGGCGGGTCCTGCGGATTGACACGCATGGCGGCACCTTCGAGGTGACAAGCTTCTCGCGCGAGCGATCCGCTCGTTGCTACGCGGACCTCCTGGAGCATCGCGGACACAAGCAGGGCTATTTCGTCGAGCCCCAGGGCCCGCTGCCTCCTCTTTCGTCCCGAGGCCCTGGCCCCATGCATTGGGTCCTGCTGCGCCAGGACGAGAATGGCGTGCGGTACGAGATCGCGCGCTCGCCCTGGCGTTCGCGGCTGGAGTGGCTGGCGGAGCAGTACAACAAGGAGCCTCGCCACAAACAGCTCTGGTTCGTGGAGCGCCTGCCTCCTGTCACCCCGGCGGCGACATCAGTGGACCGGTGAAGGCGACCTCCAGGCCTCCGTATTCCGAGGGCGCCAGGGTCATCTTCCAGCCGTGCAGCTCCACCACGTTGTGCACGATGTGCAGGCCCAGGCCCTGACCTTGTGGCTCGCGTGTCCGCGCCGCGTTGCCTCGGAAGCGGCGCTCCAGGATCCGGGAACGCTCCTCCTCGGGGATGCCTGGCCCGTCGTCGATGATCCGCAGGTGGAAGGTCTGGTGGCGCGTCGTCTCCAGCACCACCGCCACGTGGCCGTCCTCATGTCCGTACCGGATGCCGTTGAGCACCACGTTGCTCACCGCCTGCTCCAGCAAGGTCTCGTCGCCCATCACCCAGGTGGGCGTCGCCGGGACTCCACTCTCCAGGGCGATGCGCTGCGGCCTCGCGATGGGCTGGTGCCGGCCCAGCACCCGTGACACCAATGCGTTCAGGTCCACCGGCGCGTGCTGCACCTGCGGTGCTCCCGCCTCCAGTCTCGCCGCCGCTCCCAGGTTGTGCACCAGCGAGGCCATGTAGTGCGCCTCGCTCATCGCGGACAACATCAGCCCCGATTCCAATGGCTCACCCGCGCGCATCCGCTGCTGCATCGCGGCCAGGTGCCCCTGCAACACCGTGAGCGGCGTCATCACGTCGTGCGTCGTGTTCGCCAGGAAGTCCCGCAGCGTCTGCTCGCGCGCCTGCTGGTGCGCCATCTGCGACTGGATCTCCGCTCGCGCCTGCTGGAAGGCGCGGGCCAGCTCCGCGATCTCGTCGCTGCCGCTCACCGTCACGGGCTGCTCGTAGCGGCTGCCCGATGAGGCTCGCACCTCGTCCGTCAGCCGGCGCAGGCGCTGCACCACCGGCCCCAGCGCGACCACCATCGCGGAGAGGAGGATCAGCGTGGGCACTCCCCAGACGTACAGCGGCGGCAGTCCCACCTCCGGCGACTCCGCGGGCTCCACCCGACGCGCGAGCACGTACTCGCAGGGGCCTCCATCCCAGTGCATGCGCAACAGCAGGTCCTGCACCAGCGCGCCGTCCGCCTTCGAGTAGCGGCGCACGCCCACGCCATCGTCCTGCACGCCCTTGCGCAGCTCGTCGTCCAGCGCCGGTGCCTGCGGGTTTCGCGAAACGAACTGTCCGTCGAACGGGTAGAGGTTCACCGGCGGCAGGCGCCGCCCCATCGGCCCCCGGGGCCCCGAGCGCGGCGGACCTTCGTCCCTGGGCCAGGGGCCGTCCGAGGCAGGACCGTTGTTGCCCGAGGGCTCGTGCGGACCTTCGTCCCCGGGCCTGGGGCCTCCCGGGACAGGACCGTTGTTGCCCGAGGGCTCGTTCGACGCGACCGTGCCGGAGAGAGGGCCTCTGTTGCCGTCGGGCAGGCCTTCCCGCTCCCACGGTGGACGCTGGGGGGAACGGGAGCGGACCATCCAGGTCTCGGGCGCGGCCTCGCAGCGCTCTCGGCCCCCGGACTGCATCTGCGACAGCGTGGACGCGATGATGACTTCATCCGTCGTGCGGCGGCGCACCGAGTGCTCCACCTGCACCAGCGCGAACACCGCGGGCATCGTCACCACCACCGCCGTGAGCGCCAGCCGCAACCGCAGCTTCACGCATCCTCCCCGGGCACCAACCGGTAGCCCACGCCCCACACCGTCTCCACGCACTTCATCGGACCCAGCTTGCGCCGCAGCCGCGACACGTGGACGTCCAGCGTGCGCTCCGTGCCCTCACGCTCCGGATCCAACACGTGCTCCACCAGCCACTGGCGCGTCACCGCCTCCTGCGGCCTGCGAGCCAGCGCCGCGAGCAATTCAAACTCCACCCGCGTGAGCTCCACCGGCCGCCCCTGTACCTGCACCGTGTGCCCCTGCAGGTCGATGCGCAGCGGACCCACCTCCACCACCGCCTGCTCCTTCTGCAACGTGGGTCGGCGCAGGCGCGCACGCACGCGCTCCACCAGCTCCTCCGGCCAGAAGGGCTTCGTCATGTAGTCGTCCGCGCCCAGCTTCAGCGCCCGGACCTTGTCCAGCGTGTCGTTGCGCGCGCTCAGGATGAGCACCGGGACCTCCGAGAAGGTCCTCAGCGCCTTGAGCATGTCCAGGCCGTAGGTGCCCGGCAGCATCAGGTCCAACACCACGAGGCTCACGTCCGGCAGGTCGCCGGACACCAGCAGCCGGCCCTCGCGCCACCACACGGGCTCGAAGCCCGCGCCGCGCAGGTGCCCGACAATCTGGGACCCGAGCGGGTCGTCATCCTCCACCAGCAGGATGCGGTCGCCCATGCGCCATGCCTCCCTTCGGCCGCACCACCCCGGAAGACTCCGGGGCGGCGCGGCTCAACCTAGTTCAGGGCATGCCCCCGTCGAATCCCGGCGGCGGAGGCCCCATGCCGCCATCCCAGCCAGGCGGGGGACCCATGCCACCGTCGCCGCCCGGAGGAGGACCCCCGGGCCCACCACCGCCGCCGCTGCCTCCTGGCATGGCGCAGGACGCATTGTTCAGCGAGGAGCGGACGACCAGCGTCTTGGACGCCAGCATCGCGCCGTCCGACATGCGCTGCGTGGCGAAGAGGTAGTCGCCCACCGCGTCTCCGGAGACCACCGTGTCGTTCTGGTTGGTCGTGTCGCGCTCGCCGCGCGTGTTGTAGAGCGGCTGGTTGTTGACGATGTCGTCGCTCGTCGAGTCGTCGAAGAACAGCTGCGACGTGACGAACTCCTGGCCGTTCACCCGCACCGTGAAGTGGATGTGGATGGTGCGGCTGCTGTACCAACCGGGGAAGCAGGTGTCGAAGTCCACGCGCCCGTTGGCGTCCGTGGTCTGCACGCCGCGGAACCACCGCGCCGCGCGGGCCGTCGCGTCTCCGGACGTGCAGAAGTCGCTCGCGTCCTCGCCGGAGTACAGGCCCTCCGGGCCCGCGTGCCAGATGTCCACCGTGGCACCCGGGATGGGCTTGCACGACTCGTCCACGACGAGGAAAGCCAGGCGCACCGGCAGACCGTCATGGCCCTCGCTGATGTCCTTGCGGTCCACCGTGGCCGCGTAGCAGGGCCCCAGCGTGGCCTCGCAGGAGAGGTTGCACACCGTGCCCAGGCCGGACGCGAACGGATCCGGATACGCGGCGGCGGCCGTCATCGCCGCGGTGCCGCCCGTGGCCCAGAAGCCCGGGTCCGCCACGCCCGCGTCGGTGTCCGTGCCCGCGTCGGCGCCGGTGTTGGTGTCGCCGCCCGTCGTGTCGTCGCCTCCGCAGGCGACGAGCAGCTTCGCCACGGGAACCGCGGCCAGCGACAGGCCAATGCCGCGCAGGATGCTCCGGCGCGTGATGACCTTGGGGGAAGGGTCCTGAGGGGATTCGCTCTTCATCCGGGGTTCCTCCGGGGGCTTGGGAGCCCGGGGCGGCGAGTGTGCCGCCCGAGGGGCCGTCCGGGGCTGACCGGACGGCGAACCGGGTTATCTCGGCAGAACCTTAAGCAATCCTTGCGCGGAGGGACCGCGACTCAGGAAAAGCGCACGCGGAAGGCGGCGAGCAGCGGACCCGCCGCCCGTCCGTCCGCCGTGGACCGGGGCCCGTCCTCGGGGAGCGTCGCGCCCAGCTCCTCCAACGCGGGCTTCATGGACTCGAAGGCGTGGAGCGCTTCCGCCGCGTTGTCGAAGAAGCGCGGATGCAACAGCCAGCCGGAGATGCCGCAGGTGACGACATGGAAGGAGCGCGAGTCGTCCGCTTCGTAGGTGAGGCGCAGGAGGCCGCGGAAGCCCTCGTCCCGCGCGATGGTGCCGCCCTGGCTGCCCATTCCGCCGAGCGTCGCGCCGCCCTCGTAGTCGCTCCAGCCTGAGTCCGCGTTCATGCCCCACGCATAGCACCCCAGGGGCTGACGCGGGCGGCGTGACAGAGGGGCGCCGCGCCGTTGCCCGTGGTCCCGGTCTGGCGGAGCGAGCGGTGCGCCGGGTGGGGTTGCACGCCGGTTGTCGGCCCTCGCGCACCGCCCAACGTTTGCGGTGTGGGGGGATGCCGCCATGTCCGCGGAAACAATCCATGAGCCGCGCTACACCGAGGAGATCGTTCCCTTCCTCGCGGGTGACGGCCGCGCGCTGCACCTGGTGCACCTGCGGGGTGTCGAGAAGGCGGACAAGGGGCCGGTGGTGCTGGTGCACGGAGCCGGCGTGCGCGGGAACATCTTCCGCGCGCCGGTGCGCCAGACCGTGGTCGATGCGCTGATTGAAGACGGCTACGACGTGTGGCTGGAGAACTGGCGCGCCAGCATGGACGTGGAGCCGGGCGAGTGGACCCTGGACCAGGCCGCCGTCCTGGACCACCCGCCCGCCATCCGCACCGTGCGGGAGAAGACGGGCGCGGACAAGATCAAGGCCGTCATCCACTGCCAGGGCTCCACCAGCTTCACCATGGCCGCGGTGGCGGGGCTCCTTCCGGAGGTGGACCTCATCATCACCAACGCCGTGTCGCTGCACCCGGTGGTGCCCGCGACCGCGAAGGTGAAGCTGCACTACGCCGTGCCGCTGGTCGCGCGGTTGACGCCCTTCCTGGATCCACAGTGGGCCTACGGCGGCCCCACGCGCACGGCCCGGATGCTGACGCGCGTGGTGCAGGCCACGCATCACGAGTGCGAGAACCTGGTCTGCCGCTGGACGAGCTTCACCTACGGCACGGGCTTCCCGGTGCTGTGGCGCCACGAGAACCTCAACACCCAGACGCACGACTGGCTCCAGCACGAGTTCGGCCCGGTGCCCTTCAGCTTCTTCAAGCAGATGTACCAGTGCGTGCACGCCGGCCACCTGGTGCCCGTGGAGGGCTTCCGCGCGCTGCCGGAGGACCTGGGCGTGCGCGAGCCCCAGACGGACGCGCGCTTCGTCTTCTTCGCGGGCGAGGAGAACCGCTGCTTCCTCGCGGAGAGCCAGCGCCGCAGCTTCGAGCATCTGGAGCACTTCCACCCGGGCCGGCACGCGCTGCACCTGCTGCCGGGCTACGGCCACCTGGACGTCTTCATGGGCAAGCGCGCGTCCCAGGACGTCTTCCCCCTCATCCTCTCCGAGTTGGATCGCCCGGCGATCCACTGACGAAAGGCAAAGCCATGTTCCTGCCTCGACGCATCCAGACCCAGTACGGCCGCTATTCGCGCGTGGATGACATCCCGTACGCGCTGCCAGTGGACTCGAAGGGGGCACCCGCGATGGTGGCCGCCTTCACCGTGGACGCCCGCCGCGCGGCGGCCCTGCTGCCCGGCAATGAGCTGCACCCGCTGCGCCTGTCGCGCGACCGGAGCGTGCTGCTCGTCTCCGTCATCGACTACAAGCAGACGGACATCGGCGCGTACATCGAGTTCAGCATCGCGCTCGCGTGCACGCACGGGCGCAGGCCCGCGCCGCCGCTCCTGCCCCTGCTGTTCCAGAAGCGCTTCGGCGTGGGGCAGTACGTGGTGGACCTGCCGGTGAACACGGAGATCTCCGTGAAGGGCGGCAAGGGCATCTGGGGCATGCCCAAGCACCTGGCCCGGCTGGACTTCCAGGTGGAGGACGGCTCCGTGAGCAGCCGCTACGAAGAGGGCGGCCAGCAGGCGGTGCGCGTGCGCATCGAGCGCCCGAAGCTCGCGTGGCTGCCCTTGCGGATGGCGGCGGTGAACTACTGCGCCTTCCGGGGGATGCTGATGAAGTCCACCATCTACTTCCGGGGCCGCTTCGGCTTCCGGATGGGGAAGCGCGCGTGGGGGACGCTGGAGTTGGGCGACCATCCGCGCGTGCAGGTGCTGCGGGATTTGAGCATCTCCCCGCGCCCGTTCCTCACCGGGTTCTTCCCGGCGTCCAGCGGCGTGCTGGATGACCACTTCGAGGCGTGGTTCCTCACCCAGCCCACGCTGCCTCCGGACACGTATCCGGAGGGACTCAAGAGCGTGGTGGACCTGGGCCAGGACCAGACCCCCATGCCAGCCCCGGAGTCGGACGGAGCACCGCCGAGGGCGCTCCATGCCGTGGGACCGCTGCCCGAAGCGCGTCCACGCGAGGATGCGCGGCCATGAAGCGCGGCGGCCCCCTGGATCTGGCGAACGCGTGCCTGCTGTTCCTGTGCACGTCCATGTACCTGGGCACGGGCTGGTCGCTGATCCTCTTCACGTTCCCCATCGCGCCCCAGCTCACGGTGGACAACTACTACCTGCAGTTCGTGCCGCAGGTGCAGGCGGCCACGCGGTTCTTCACCTGGATGACGGCGGTGATGCTGCTGTCCTCCGGGGTGCTGGCGTGGCGCGAGCGCAAGGCGGCCCTGCGCTGGTACCCGCTGGGCGTGCTCGTCGCGGTGGTGGTGGCCACGCTGCTCACGCGCATCTACATCTTCCCGTACAACTACGAGATGGCGGCCGGCATCACGTCGCCCGAACGGCTGAGAGAGGTGCTGGACGCGTGGATGCGGATGAACCGCATCCGCGTGGGGCTGTGGACGGTGCAGTGGCTGCTCACGCTGGGCTACTTCGTGCACCGGGTGCTGCGCGCCCAGCAGCCGGCGGGGGAGCGCTGGCGCCTGGGGCTGTCCGTGCCGCCGCGCGGGGAGGCCCACGCATGAGCCCGGCCGCGTCGCGATGGCTGGAGCGTCAAGCCCGCGTCAACGGGCGCCCCTGGCGCTGGGCGCTCGCGGCCATCGGGTGGATCACCGTCGCGACCGGCGCGGCGCAGATGTTCCTGCCGGGGCTGGAGCTGCGGCTGTTGCACGCGGATGCGTCCGCGGCGCCCGCGCACTTCTTCCGCATCGTGGGCATGTTCATGGTGCTGTTCGGCGGCCTGCTCCTGCACGGCCTGCACGAGCCCCGAGCGAACCCCGCTGCCTTCCTGTGGACCGGCCTCCAGAAGGTGGGGGCCTGCGGCATGGTGGTGGCGGGCGTGGCGCGCGACCTGCTGTCGCCCCTGGCGCTGGGGGTGGCGGCGTTCGACGCGCTGTCCGCCGTGCTGGTGCTGGGGTTCTACGCGTCGCTGCGCCAGCGCGAGCAGATCATCACCGTGCTCAGGCCGCAGACAGAGGGAGCGGCTCCGGAGACCACCAGCCCCTCCGTCAGCGCGCTGCGCGTCGCGGAGGCGACCCGCAATGGCGTGCATCCGCGGCGGCCCCTGCGCACGTTCGGGGAGGACTCGGCCGTCCAGGTGTCCTCGGCGGAGGCGCCCCGGCGTTCGCTGGTGCTCGCGGGGGGCGGCATGCGCGTCGCGTGGCAGGCGGGGGTGCTGCGCGCGCTGACGGACGCGCGGCTGTCCTTCTCCCACGCGGACGGCACTTCCGGCGGCATCATCACCCTGGCGATGTGGCTGTCCGGCCAGTCCCCCGCGGAGATGTGCGAGCGGTGGCGGACGCTGGACGTGAAGGACTTCGTGTCGCTGATGCCGCTGGACGAATACGCGCGGCCCTGGAAGCTCACCGCGCTGGGGGACGCGGACGGCATCGTCCAGCGCGTCTTCCCGCACCTGGGCGTGGACGTGGACGCCATCCGCGCGAATCGCGAGCGCTCCGGCACCTTCAACGTGTGCGACTTCACCCGGAAGACGAACGAGGCCATCCCGCACACGGACGTGGACCGCGACCTGCTGGTGGCCGGCATCTCCCTGCCGCTCTTCATGCCCCCGGTGGAGAAGGACAGTCACCTGTACCTGGACTCGGTGTGGATCCAGGACGCCAACGTGCTGGAGGCCGTGCGCCGGGGAGCGGACGAGGTGTGGATCGTCTGGTGCATCGGCAACACGGCCCGGTACGCCAACGGCTTCTTCCGCCAGTACGTCCACATGATTGAGCTGAGCGCGAACGGCGCGCTCTTCGCCCAGTTGGAGCAGGTGCGCGAACTCAACGCGCGCATCCTCGCGGGCGAGCACGTGCCTGGACATTCGCGGCCCATCACCGTGCACCTCATCAAACCCGAGCACCCGCTGCCCCTGGACCCGGACTTCTACGCGGGCCACATCACGGCCGCGACCCTCATCGACCAGGGCTACTCGGACGCCTGCCGCTACCTGGCGGTGGCGGACGGCCAGGGCCTGCCCCTCACCCCGGAGATTACCCAGATGACCGAACCCGCCTACGACCTGAGCTTCCGCGAGACCATGGCCGGTCCGCTCGCGATGGGCACCACCGACCCCGAGGCGGGCGCCCACGACGGGCGCTCCACGCCCTTCACCATGCACTGCACCATCACCATTGACGACATGGAGGCGTTCATCCGCGACCCGGACCACGCGGCCCGGCTGGTGGCGCACGTGCAATACAAGCCGCTGGGCATGGACCTGCCCGTGCGCGAGGGGAGCTTCAACCTCTTCCGCGCCACGGATGATCCGCGCACGAAGATCATGACCTACGGCCTGCGCTTCCAGGCGAACGGCCAGGACTACTACCTGGACGGCACGAAGACGCTGCGCGACGACCCGGGCCCGGACCTCTGGCGCGACACCACGCGGCTCTACAGCTACCTGCACGCAGGCGTGGACGCGCGCGGCCCGGTGGTGGGCGCGGGCGTCATGGTGCTGGGCATGCGCGAGCTGCTCCACCTGGTGGCCAGCATGCGCTCGTCGCGCGGAGGCGTGGAGGGCGCGGAGATGATGGCCCGCTTCGGCCACCTGTTCCTGGGCGCGCTCTGGGACCTCTACGCCCCGGAGGCGCCCGTGCGCGAGCGCGAAGAGGAGGCCCCGCATGGCCACGAGGGCTGAGCACTTCGACGTCGTCATCGTGGGTTCGGGCTTCGGCGGTTCGGTGATGGCGTGGCGGCTGGCGGAGGCGGGCCTGCGGGTGTGCGTGCTGGAGCGGGGCAAGGCGTATCCGCCGGGCTCCTTCGCGCGCAGTCCGCACGACATGCGCCGCAACTTCTGGGACCCGAGCAAGGGCATGCACGGCCTGTTCAACCTCTGGTCCTTCCAGGGGCTGGGCGGCGTGGTGTCCTCGGGGCTGGGAGGCGGGTCGCTCATCTACGCGAACGTGCTGCTGCGCAAGGACGCGAAGACCTTCATCCACGAGGACCTCCACGACGGGGGCTACGAGGACTGGCCCGTCACCCGCGCGGATCTGGAGACGCACTACGACGCAGTGGAGCGGATGATGCGCGTGCAGCGCTATCCGCTGGAGCATCCGCCGTATGCCTCCACCGCGAAGACGCTGGCCATGAAGCTCGCGGCCGAGCGCCTGGGCCGCGCGGGCGACTGGCAGCTGCCGCCGCTGGCCGTGACGTTCGGCAACCCCGGCGAGGTGCCCGTCCCGGGCGAGCCCATCCGCGAGGAGCATCCCAACCTCCACGGCCGCACGCGCACCACCTGCCACCTCTGCGGTGAATGCGACGTTGGCTGCAACACGGGCAGCAAGAACACGCTCGATTACACGTACCTGTCCGCGGCGAAGCGCGCGGGTGCGGAGCTGCGCACTCTCGCGGAGGTGACGGAGCTGTGGCCCTCGGACGGGGGCGGCTACGTGGTGCGGTACCTGGACCACACGGACACGCCGGAGGACGTGCCGCGCGAAGGGCCCAAGTCCCTGCTGCCGCGCAGCACCGTGACGGCGGACCGGCTGGTGCTGGCGGCGGGCACGTTCGGCACCCCGTTCCTGCTCCTGAAGAACCGGCGGAGCTTCCCCGGGATGAGCGGACGGTTGGGCACGCGCTTCTGCGGCAACGGAGACCTGCTGGGCTTCATGCGCCAGTGCCACGACTCGAGCACCGGCAAGCTGCTGCCTCGCATCCTGGAGGGAGGGCACGGGCCGGTCATCACCAGCGCGCTGCACTTCCGGAGTCAGGAGGAGGGCGGCACGGGCCGGGGCTACTACATCGAGGACGCGGGCTACCCGGAGTTCGTCAACTGGCTCTACGAGGGCGCGTATCAGGTGCCGCTGGTGGAGCGAGGCCTCAAGCTGGCGTGGCGCCTGATTCGCGGGTGGACGGGACACGCGCACGACTCCGACGTGAGCGAGGAGATCGCCGAGCTCCTGGGAGACTGTCTGGGCTCCGCGACGTCGTTGCCGCTGCTGGGCATGGGGCGTGACCTTCCCAATGGCCACATGCGGCTGACGGACGACGGGATGCTGGCCATCGACTGGCGGATGAGCGGCTCGCGCGAGTACTTCCAGCAGGTGCGCCAGTCGATGGCGGACATCGCCAAGACGCTGGAGGGGAGGCTGCTGCAGAACCCGCTCAGCTACTTGAGCCGGGTCATCACGGTGCATCCGCTGGGCGGCTGTCCCATGGGGCGCGGGCCGGAAGAGGGTGTGGTGGACGCGACGGGTGAAGCCTTTGGCCACCCGGGGCTGTACGTGGCCGACGGCTCGATGATGCCGGGCCCCGTCGGGCCCAACCCGAGCCTCACCATCGCGGCGCTCGCGGACCGGTTCGCGGATGCGCTCATCGATTCGCACCGCAGGGGCACTCGGGGTCGTGCGTGGCGGGCGACGGAGGAGGGGCCATGGCCGTCCGCGCCTCCGATGTGAGCCGCATCCCGGGCCAGCGCGTCGAGCCCGAGCCCCAGACGCCTCCGGGCCGGAAGATGGTGTCGTGGTACGACCCGGCCGTGCTCGCGAAGTCGGGCATGAAGGCGCTGCTGTCCGGGACGTTCGGAAAGCAGGCGGACCGGCGGCTGCTGGATGCCGTATCCCGGCCGCAGCCGCTGGCGTTCGACTACTCGGTGGACGACACCGGTCATCCGCGCGACGAGCTGTGGCTGGACTACGTGGCGGACCTGGGCGACGGCTGGGACTCCACCTACGCGGTGGCGTCCACCGTGATGGCGCCGGAGCTGGCGCTCACGGACGAGGACGGCAAGACGCATGTCACGCGGGGCGGCGACGTGCTCGTGTTCGGCGGAGACGAGGTGTATCCGACCGCGAGCGTGGACGAGTACCAGGCGCGCACGGTGGTGCCGTACGAGGACGCGCTGAACAAGCGGCGGCACCGGCCGCACCTGTTCGCGGTGCCGGGCAACCATGACTGGTATGACGGACTGGTGTCCTTCACGCGCCTGTTCTGCCAGGGCCGGCGCTCCAATGGCTGGCGCACGCAGCAGCAGCGCAGCTACTTCGCGCTGAGGCTGCCGCACGGCTGGTGGCTGCTGGGCACGGACTTCCAACTGGAGTCCGACCTGGACGCGCCGCAGGTGGAGTTCTTCCAGAAGGTGGCCGGGCAGATGCGCGCCACGGACCGGATCATCCTCTGCAACGCGGAGCCGGCGTGGGTGAAGCAGCAGGTGATGCCTCACGCGGGGCGCGGCTTCCTGGATCACAACATCGACTTCCTGGAGCAGGAGGTGCTGGGCAAGAAGGTGAGCGTCTTCCTGGCGGGGGACCTGCACCACTACCGCCGGCACGAGAGCGCGGACGGGCGGCAGAAGATCATCGCGGGTGGGGGAGGGGCGTTCCTTCATCCCACGCACCTGCCCAAGGTGGACCAGAGTCCAGGCGGCTTCGTGCAGAAGGCGAGCTATCCGCCGCGGAAGACGTCCCAGTGGCTCGCCTGGCGCAACCTGCTGTTCACCGCGATCAACCCCTGGTTCGGCGTGTTCATGGGCGTCGTCTACACGCTGCTGGGCTGGGGCGTGGCCGCGAACCTCAACGAGGGCGCGGTGGGTGCGCCTTCGTTCCGGGAGCTCATCAACGCGGCGTTGCAGAGCACGGGCTCCATGGTGCTGGGGGCCGGCGTGGTGCTGGGCGCGGTCGCGTTCGCGGACCGCCGGAGGGGACCGCGCTGGAAGAAGGCCGCCGGCGTGGCGCATGGACTGGCGCACATGGGGGTGGCGCTGCTGCTCACGTGGGGTGTGTCCGCCATCGCCTCGCCGCTGGCGGCGGAGCTTCAGTGGAGCCTGCGGCGGGATTTCTTCAGCGGGCTGCTGCTGTTCGGCGGAGGTGCGCTGGTGGGGCCGCTGGTGGTGGGCGTGTACCTGCTGCTGTCGCTCAACGTGTTCTCCTGTCACCCCAACGAGGCGTTCTCGTCGCTGTCCATTCCGGACTGGAAGAACTTCCTCCGGCTCCACTTCGACGCGGACGGCCAGCTCACGGTGTACCCGGTGGGTTTCCGGCGGGTGCCTCGGCGGTGGAAGCGGGGGAGCGGACCGGAGGAGCCGGTGTGGGTGCCGGACCCGACGGACACGCGGGCGACACCGCCCCGGCTCATCGAGCCGCCCATCGTCATCGGCCGGACGAAGGCGCTTCCGGGGAAGCTGGAGACCGGTCCACCCGGACTCACGGACATGATGGTGGACGAACATCCTCCCGGCGGAGCGGTTTGAGCGGCGCGGGCCAAAGGCCTACGCTGCTGGCCCCATGAAGGCGATGCTCCTGTCCCTGCTCTTCCTCGGCGCCGCGCCGTCCGGCCCCGCGCCGTCGTCCCTGCCTCCCGAAGCGCTGGGGGCACCCCCGCTCGTGGATGCGTCTCCGACCGCGTGGTCGTGCACCATCGACACGCTGCGCGCGGGCAAGGAGTGCGTGTTCGAGGCGGAGGTGCCGCCTTCCAAGGGCACGAACGCGGACGTGGAGTCCGCCAACATCAAGCTGCTGAAGGACGCGTCGCGCGCCCTCTGCTCGGAGGCCGTGAGCAACGCGCGGGACGGCTCGCCCGACCCCAAGCTCGTCGCCGTCTGCGAGCGCAAGTACGCGGACGTCGTGGGCCGCTGCGGCATCGAAGGCAATACGCCGGTGGTGGATGCCAAGGGCCGCTTCGCGCCCGCGGCCCGCGCCTGCTACCGCGCGCTGTCCTCCGTGCTCCAGGACGTGCAGCTGATGGCCTCCGTGGCCTCCACCTGTTGTGAGTGCGCCGCGCGCAGCCAGTGCCCCGGCAACGGCGAGAGCTGCTACGCGGCCGTGTCGCGGCAGCAGGCCGGGCCCACCACGCTCGCGTGCATGGACGAGCGCTGCCACGACGCGTGCTCCATGATGCTGCCCCCGTCCGCGTCCATTCCGCGCCAGGCGCCGTCGCGCGCGAGCCAGCAGCACACCGACTCCGCCTCGCTGTAACGCGCCCACCGCGCTTCAGGGTTCGTCCCGCGCGTCGTCATCGCGCGGAGTCTTCGCCGTCCCGGTCCCACCGAGCCGCCGCACTTCAAGGAGCCCCGCGCCATGCCCCGTCTTCCGTTGCTGACCCTCCTGGGTGCGCTCGCCACCGGCTGCGGTGCCTCGCACTCCCACGTCGCGCTGGAGGACCGCGCCCTCACGGACTCGCCTCCGCCGCGGACGCCGCCTCCCGCGCCCCGGCGCTCCGTCGCCGCTGAGGAAGCTCCCACGTCGCCACATGACGCCCGCGCGTTCCTGGCTCGCTACTCCACGCCCGCCGCGTGCGAGACCGCTGCCCGCAGGCTCCAGGCGACCTCTCGCGACGACGCGTGGCTGGCCCTGAAGGTATGCGCGGAGGCCCCTGGCTTCACCCAACTGGGCGCCGTGCTGGGCAGCGCGTGGGCGGAAGACCTGCGCGTGCGGCCGGACGCCGCCAACCTCATCGCCCGCGTGGTGGCCCAGCGCGGCGGCAGCGTGGACGGTGAGCTGCGCCTGCTCCACGCGCGCAAGGTGCCCATCTTCTCGCTCGCGTCCGCCGTCGCCCAGCCGGACACCTACCGCGGCCGCTACGTGCTCCTGCGCGCGCAGGTGGCCGACCAGCGCTCGGAAGGGGAGCGCCCCACGCTGTGGCTGGTGGAGCAGGGCCTCCAGTCCGTGGCCTCCCGCCGCGAGGTCGGCGTCGCCTACCACACCGACACCGTCACGGAGGCCTCCGGCGACCTGGGCGGACGGACGGCGATCACCGGAGAGGGCCGCGTGGGCGGCTCCATCTTCACCCGGGAGAGCAACACCCAGTCCGCCTCCGAGCGCACCTACGACAACCTCTCCGAGGAGACCGGACGCGAGGCCCTGGGCCGGCTCGCCGCGCCGGATCCCTTCCTGGAGACCCGCCGCGACTACGTCATCCTCGCGCGCTTCGACGGCCTGCGCGTCACCTCCGGCATGACCACCGACGACGAGGACGAGGGCCCGAAGATCCCCGTGCTCACCATCGTCAGCTACCACCTGCCGCAGTCGCTCGCCGTCTACTGACGGGCCGCCGCGCCCGTCAGCGCTTCACCGGCGCCGCGGTCGCCGTCGCCGTCAAATCCCGCGACGGCGTGCCGGAGTAGATCTCCACGTCCGTGGCCACCCACGACCCCAGCCGCTCGCCGTAGGTCGTGTGCACCAGCACGCCCGGGTGCAGCTGGGCGCGGGCCACGCGCTTGCCATCGCGCAGGATTCGCGTGGACGGCGCCACCACGAACGGCCGCTCCACGCCGTCGTCGTCGCGCACCGTGAAGCCCCGCGCGCCCGAAAGCGTCACCGTGCCGTAGAAGTCCGGCACGTCCTCGGCCACCACCGCGCCCGCGCTTCCGCTCCCGCCGGTGCCTTCCTCCGTCGGAACCTCCGCCCGGGTCTGGAACACCGCGATCGGCGGCACCATGCCGCTCTCCGCGACGGCCCCGTCCCGCGACTGGCACGCGCTGCCGCCCAGCACGAGCCCTCCGACGACGAACAGCCACCTCCCCCATCCCTGGCGCATGGCACCCACCTCTCGTGCGTTGGTGCTCCCAAGATGGGGCGGAAACCCGGTCCGACAACCACCCCCGGCAGGGAGGTCCGCCCCAGTGTCACCCGGGCCACGGGGACCGTGACCGCGAGTGGGGGCAGGGGAGCGCCGTCAGTCCGGACCGGACACCAGCCCGTGCTTTCGCAGGAGCTTTCGCAGGTAGACGCGGTCGATGCCCGCCTCGCGTGACGCCTTGGAGACGTTGCCGCCGCACCGCTCGAGCAGCGTGCGCAGGTAGTCGCGCTCGAAGCCTTCGATGAGGCGCTCCTTCGCTTCCTTGAAGGGCAGCTCCAGCGCCAGCGACAGCGTGTCCTCCGGGTCCAGGTCCGGCGACAGGGCAGGGCGCGGAACCGGCGTGTCCGGCAGCTCCGGCAGCGCGGACTCGCCCAGGCTCACCACCCGGTCCACCACGTTGCGCAGCTCCCGCACGTTGCCCGGCCACGGGTACTGGGCGAGCAGGGCGCGCGTCTGGTCCGACAGGGCGCTGGGCGGCTTGCCCATCCGCTCCAGCACGGTGTCGATGAGCAGCGGGATGTCCTCCGGGCGCTCGCGCAGGGGCGGCAGCGTCGCGCGCAGCACCGCGAGCCGGTGGAACAGGTCGCCGCGGAAGCGGCCCGCCTTCACCGCGCCCTCCAGGTCCTGGTGCGTGGCCGCCACCACCCGCACGTTCACCGAGCGGTAGTCGTTGGCGCCCACCCGCTTCACCTGCCGGCGCTCCAGCGCGCGCAACAGCCGGGGCTGCACCTCCAGGGGCAGCTCCCCGACTTCATCCAGGAAGAGGGTGCCGCCATGGGCGCGCTCGAAGGCGCCCGCCCGGTCCGCCTGCGCGCCGGTGAAGGCGCCCTTCACGTGGCCGAACAGCTCCGACTCCAACAGCTGCGGCGCCACGCCCGCCAGGTCCACGATGACGAAGGGCCCCTTGGAGCGCCCGCCATGCAGGTGCAGTCCTTCCGCGCACAGCTCCTTGCCGGTGCCCGTCTCGCCCTGGATGAGCACGTCGGACTCGCCCTGGGCCACGCGCTCCAGCAGGGTGAACACCTCGCGCATCCGGCGGCTCTGGCCCACCAGGTTGCCGAACCGTTCGCGGTTGGACAGGGGCAGGGTGTGCGCCTTCTCTCCCTCCGGGACGAGCTTCAGCTCCGTGGTGCCCAGCGTGAGCACCGCGCCGGGGCGCACCTCCAGGGTGGTGAAGCGCATGCCCTCGCAGAACGAGCCGTTGCGCGAGCCCACGTCCACCGCCTGGATGCTGTCCTCGCGCACGTCCAGCAGCAGGTGGCTGCGAGACACCGCGCGGTCCGCGATGATCACGTCCGAGCTGGCGTCCGCGCCCACCCGGTAGCGCCCGGGCGCCAGCGGGTAGCTCTTGCCCGCGTCCGGGCCGGACAGCACCAACAGCCGCACCCGCACCCGCGCCGAGCGCATCGCCGGCAGGGCGTCCGTGCGCAGCTGCCGGTCTTCCTCCCCGCTGTCGTCCCCGAAGCGCGCCACGGCGCGGACCATAACATACGGAAACAGAAAGGCCCGGCCTCCCCGCACGCACCGGAAAGGTGCGTACTGGAAGAGGACGGGCCCGGGAGGAGTCCAGGGGCAGCGCGGCGGTCAGGCCGGCGGCTTCGCGTGCTTGTAGAAGAGCACCAGCGTGTAGCAGTGGAACTCGTTGTCGGAGGACTGGCAGACGACCCGGTCCACGATCTCCAGGTCCGCGTTGCTCTTGATCCAGCGGGTGACGTTCTCACCCAACTCTTCCCGCTCCTTGGCCTTCGTCGCGGAGAAGACCTTCACGCCCGTGAACATCGCCTGCCACTCCTTGTGGGTGGTGAGAAAAGGCTTGACCGGGGGTTATCGCACACGCCGTTTCGGGGTGTCAAAAATGCTGCGGTCCAAAAGTCGTGATCCGCGAGGGAGCGGGGGAGCGGGGTGGGGTGGGGGTTTGCAGGTGCACCGGCATGCATAGGTTCACCCGGTCG
>NZ_RAWN01000071.1:0-43521 GCF_003668895.1 Corallococcus sp. AB045 | reverse complement strand
CTCCTTCGGGGAGCAGGGCCCCCCCGCCCCAACCCTGCTCGCGCTCCTCGTCGAGGACACCTCCGTCGTATCGCTCCATCTCTCCGACACCGCGTTCGGCGATGAGCACCTCGCCGCCCTGAGGAACGCGGCACGGCTGAAGGCCCTGCACCTCGACGGGACACGGGTAACCGATGCGGGGCTCGCCTCTCTCCAGGGAATGCCACACCTGGCCATCCTGCGGCTGGATGCCACCACGGTGTCCGACCGGGGGCTGGTTCTCCTCGCCTCGCTGACGACGCTGCGCCGGCTCTCGCTCAGCGGCACGTCGGTGAGCCCGCGGGGGCTCGGCCTGCTCGCGGCACAGACGGAGCTGGAGTGGCTGGATCTCTCGGACACCACGGCCGATGACACGGTCCTTGCGTCCCTGCCCGGGGACCGCTTGCGCACACTCGTCATGAGCGGCACCCACGTCACGAATGCCGGCCTCGGCGCCCTGAGGAGAATGCCGGCCCTGAGCTGGCTGGGCCTGGCGCGGACGGCCGTCTCGGACTCAGGCCTGGCACACGTCGCAGGGCTGAGCATGCTGGACGCGCTCCACCTGGGAAGCACCGGGGTGACGGATGCGGGGCTCGTCCACCTGGCGCGGTTGCCGGTGCTACGGGTGCTGGTGCTCAGCAAGACCCGCATCCGCGGCCCAGGGGGTCGTCACCTTGCCGGGCTCACACGGCTGGAGGTTCTCCATCTCGACGACACCCCGTTCGGGAACGCGGCGCTGCGCCACCTGCAAGGCCTCCACCACCTGCGCGACCTGGAGCTGTCGCGCACGGCAGTCACCGGGAGCGGCCTCCCGGCGCTGGGCGGCCACCAGGCGCTCGAGAGCCTCGGGCTCTCGGGTCTCGCGCTGGAGGACGCGTCGCTCGCGTCGCTGGAGCCCCTGGAGCGGCTCTCCCGGCTCGACCTCAGTGCCACGCGCATCGGCCCCGATGCATTGAAGCAGCTCGGCTCGCGCATGGTCCTGCGGCACCTGGATCTGAGCCGGACCGGCTTCAGCGACGGGTGGGTGGCCACCCTTCAGACCTTTTCCCGGCTCCAGTCGCTCCGCGCCATCCGCACGCTCCTCACGGACCTGGGGCTTGGCCAGCTCTCCGAGTTGCGGGAGCTGGAGTCACTCCAGGTCTCGGGGACCCCCATCAGCGGCTCGGGGCTGGTACCGCTCCAGAAGCTCCCCCACCTCGTCATGCTCGACCTGGGAGGCACCTGGCTGAACGACGACGGGGCGAGGATGCTCGCGGGCTTCGAGAAGCTCTCCTGGTTGAGCCTCGCCGGCACCCGCATCGGGGACGAGGCGCTCGTCCACCTCCCGGGCTCCCTGCTCACGTTGTACCTGCTGCGCACGAAGGTCACGGACGCCGGCATGCCCGCGCTCCACCGGCTTCCCCTCCTTCGTGAACTCGACCTGCGCGAGACGGCTGTCTCCGAGGCCGCGCGGGCCACGCTGGTGCGCGAGCATGGCCTCCGGCTGATGTCTTCCCCATGACGGTGGAACCCCCAGGCCAGGAGTGGCCAGGGGGCTACCGTCCACACAGGGGCCAGGGCGTGCCGCTGGAGCAGCCCCTTGCAGCGCATCCCTGCTCGCCAGCCAGCACGCCCTCATCCCCCCAGGGAGCCGACGCCGAAGAGGTCTAAGAGGGGTGCGCCCTAGAAGCTGGCGGTGGCGGTGATGCTGCCGCCGGCGGCCGGGGTGGTGACGGTGTTGTTGCTACCGCCCTGCCAGACGACGTTGCCGCTGCCATCGCGCTTGAGGCACTTCCACTGCACCGGGGTATTCGCGGGCAGCGCGTAGGTGCCGCGCCAGGTGGGGTACGCGGTGGGGCTGAGAATCTTCGTGGTGCTGGGGCTCCACGAGTCGAGCGCCGCGACGCTGCCGGCGACGTAGACGTTCTGTCCCATCACGGTCGTGCCGTTGTTGCACACGAACTCCACGTTGGCGGTGGTGCCGGTGGGGGGCGTGCCGGTGGTCCACACGGTGTAGTCCGTGCCGGAGGCGGCCTGCGTCCAGCCGGTGCCGGGGGTCCAGGAGCCGCTGCCCAGCTTCACCGCCACCTTGCCGCCGATGATGGCCGCGTACAGGCCGCTCTCCGCGCGCTGGATGCTGACGGTGGATTCAGACGTGAGGCCCGCGTTCTTGCGGATGTCCATCAGCGTCTTGATGGAGCTGCCCAGGCCCCAGTTGAAGTAGTGCGCCCAGTAGACGGTGGGGATGCCCGGGTGGGTGAGCACGTAGGCGTACCCCGTCATCACCTTGGTGCACGGCACCGGCCAGTGGTTCTGCCCGTTGCCGCACGTCTCGCTGGGGCCGGTGTCGTGGTTGTCCACGAAGGTGACGTGGCGGCTGGACCACCAGCCGATGCCGCCCGCGGGCTTGCCGTCGGACGCCTTCAGGCGCGTGTAGTTGTTGTTGGTGAGCGCGTCGTTGAGCAGGCCCTTGGTGGCGAAGTCGAACGCGGCGCAGGTGCCCGTGGTCGCGTCCACCCAGTTGGTGATCTGCTGCTTCCAGTTGTTGGGGTTGTTCGCGTCGAAGTAGTTCGTGGGCCAGAACTCACCCACGCAGAACCACGGGTCCGTCGCGGTGACGTACTCCTTCACGTAGCTGCCCGCGAAGCCCTTCACGAAGTCGAACCTCCAGCCCGCGAAGCCCACGCCCTTCAGGCGGGTGTTCATCCACGTCTTCAGGTCCGCGCGCACGTTCGCCTGCGAGTGGTCCAGGTCGCGCGCCGCGGCGTAGCCCTCGCCGCTGTCCGCGTTGCCGCAGGCGCTGGTCCATTCATCCCCCGCGGCCACCGCGCTGCAACCGCTCCAGGTGGGGTTGGTGAAGTCCGCCCAGTTGGCGGTGCCCACGCGGTGGTTCACCACGATGTCCGCGATGGGCTTCACGCCCTGCGCGTTGAGCGCGGCCAGCGCCTGGGTGAGCTCCGCTTCCGTGCCGTAGCTGGAGTTGAGCACGTTGAGCTGCCGGGGCAGGTAGCCCTCCGTGGACGCCGCGTCCGAGGGCGGCGGCAGCCAGATCATCGTGAAGCCCGCGGCCTTCACCGCGGCCGCGTTGTTCTTCACCGTGTTCCACCACCCGCCCGCGCTGGCGGAGTTCCAGTGGAAGCCCTGGATCATCACGTCGGTGCTGGCGCCATCCAGGGGCCTGGCCACGGCGGGCGCGGCGGCGAACAGGCCAGCCGTGGAGACGACGAGCAGTCGGGTCTTCAACGTCATCGGGGGACCTCGGGGTTGTGGGGGAAAGCGCGGGCAAGCTAGTCCTGCCTCCCGGCACGGACCAGGACTCCCCGTCGAAGGGGCCCCTCCCGCCCCGTGCTTCCGAGGAGACGGCGCGGTGCGTCGGGCTGTGCAGGACGCCAGAGGTGTCTAGAATCCCACCCTCCCCTGTCCTCCCCTGTAGGTGTCGCCCTTGATTGAACAAGAGACCGCCCTTCCGGCCACCGCTCCCGCCGAGGAACCGCGCTGGGCCTGGCCCCCGCTGTTCGGCCTCTTGGAGGTGCAGTTCGGCGCCGCGGTGGGCTACCTCCAGACGGCGGTGCCGTACTGGCTGGCGAAGGACGGGATGCCGCTGGCGGAGATTGGCGTGCTGTCCGGCACGGCGTTCTCACCGCACGCGTGGAAGCTGTTGTGGGTGCCGCTCATCGACCTGGGGCCGTGGCGCCGCGTCTGGTACGGCGTGAGCACGCTGCTCACCGCGCTGCTGCTCCTGGCGTGCGCGATGTTCCCGGAGCCCGCGAAGCACCTGGGCGTCTTCACGCTGATGCTCACCGCGTTGCAGGCGGCGGCGACGACGGCGCACGCGGCGCTCAACGGGCTGATGGCCACGACGTCCAAGCCGTCCGACAAGGGGCGCACGGGCGGCTGGCAGATGGCGGGCAACGTGGGCTCCACCGCGATGATGGGCGCGCTGGCCATCTTCCTGGCGACCCAGTTCTCCCGGCAGGTGGCGGGCATCGTGCTGGCCACGCTGGTGCTGGCGAGCGGCGCGGGCATCTTCTGGATCACCGAGCGGCATGACCCCTCCGCCGTGCCCACCGGGCCGCTGTTCAAGGCGGCGGTGGACCGGGTGAAGAGCATCGTGATGGACCTGGTGAAGACGGCCTTCAGCCGCGACGGGATCATCATGCTGGTGCTCTGCCTGGCGCCGGTGAGCTGCGGCGCGCTCAGCAACCTCTTCAGCGCGATGGCGGGCGCGTACCAGGTGCCGGAGCACACGGTGGAGATGGTGAACGGTCCGGGCATGGCCGTCACCGGCGCGGTGGGCTCACTGATGGGCGGCTGGCTGTCGGACCGGATGAACCGCAAGCTCGCGTACGCGCTGATGGGGGGAGCCACCGCGATGGCCGCGTTCGCCATGGCGGCGGGGCCCATGACGACGGACACGTACATCTGGGGTTCGCTCGCGTACAGCTTCGCGAACGGCGCGGGCTTCGCGGCCTTCGCCGGCATGGTGCTGGAGATGGTGAACGACGGCGCGGCGGTGACGACGAAGTACTCGCTCTTCGTCGCGGCCTCCAACTTCGCCATCAGCTACACGACGGCGCTGGACGGGCACGCGTCGGAGTTCCGCGGCATCGGCACGCGCGCCACCATCGCGGCGGACGGGCTGATTACGCTGGTGGGCATCAGCATCGTGGCGCTCATCTTCGTGCTCTTCCTGCGCAAGAAGCCCGCCGCGGCCCCCGCCACCGCGTGAGCGCCATGGCCCCTGCGTCCGTCGAGGTCGTCCCCTACCGGCCGGAGCTGCGCGAGCACTTCGCGCGGCTCAACCGGCAGTGGATTGAAAAGGACTTCCGCATCGAGGGCTCGGACGAGGCCTCGTTCGCGGACCCTCATGGGATGTTCGTGGCGCCGGGGGGCGAGGTGTTCTTCGCGCTCGTGGACGGACAGGTGCGGGGCACGTGCGCGCTGAGGCGCGAGGACGCGGACACGTTCGAGCTGTGCAAGATGGCGGTGGCCCCGGAGGCGAGGGGCCGCGACCTGGGCGACGCGCTGATGCGGGCCGCGCTGGCCACGGCCCGTGAGCGTGGCGCGAAGCGGATGGTCCTGGTGACGAACAGCGCGCTGGGGCCCGCGCTGGGCCTGTACCGCAAGCACGGCTTCGTCACCACGCGCACGGGCCCGGAGATTGCCCACGAGACGGGCTACTCGCGCGCGGACGTGGAGATGGCCGTCACGCTCTGACGGCAGGCGGGCTGACACGTCAGACTCCGTGCCTGCCACGTCAGGGTCGTGGGGAAGGCCCACCGCTTCGCCGGTCCGCCCGAATGGTTCCAGCCAGTTGGGGTTCGAACATCCTTGGCATTCAGGATGCACCGCAGGGCCGCACCCCTGCGAGCCAGCCTCACGGGGAACCTCACCCAAGCCAAGGTGGACACCCATGACCCAGTACAATGATTTGTTCTTCCGTGTGAACACCGGTGACACCGGTGAGCGCAACTTCGGGAACGAGCCGACGAACACGATTGCCTATCAATCGCCGGACATCATCCCCCAGGGCATCTCCCCCACGCTCAATCCGGCGGAGTTCTTCGCCGGGAACTACAGCTCGGATGTGGGGCAGAACCTGATCGAGAGCGGCGACAACTACATCTACCTGCGCGCCAAGAACCTGGCGGGTGAATCCCGGTCCGGAAGCGTGTCGCTGTATGCCGTTCCGGCGAGTCTGCTCTTGTACCCCTACCTGTGGGCGGACAATGAGTTGCAGACCAGCGACAAGAACGTCGACAAGGGGAACAAGAACATCATCAAGGCAGACAGCGGCAAGGTCGCCGTGACGGACAACCCGTTCGTCTGGAGGGCCCCCACCCCGGACCACTACTGCCTCATCTCCCGGGTCTCCACAACGACGCACCCGAACCCTGTTCCCACCGCTGCCGTGGGCAACATGGACCAGCTGACGGAGTTCATCCTGGACAACCCGGGGTTCGGCTGGCGGAACGTCACCATCGTGGATGCCAACAAGCCGGACTACACCACCAAGGGCATCAACTTCGATCAGGGCTCCGCCTCGGCGATGGTGACCTTCGACATCAAGTGCGTGAACGTCCCCGCGGGGGCGAGCGTCGCCTTCTCGGCGGGGACTCCGGGGCCTTCGCCTCTCATCAGCCTGGGGAAGACGACGGTGCCCGACACGCTTCCGGACCAGAGTGGCAACCGCAACTGGCACACGGGGATCGACTGCCTCGTGCCGGCCAACTACAAGACGACCATCGACTATTCGTATTGGTCCAACAACCACGCCCCGCTCCCGGGGATGTCCATCACGGTCCGGGTCCTCCCGTTCGTCTCTTCCGACCACCGGCTCTACGGCCGGCTCTTCACGCCGGAGCAGCTGGGGATGACTCCCGAGCGGAGCAAGGCGCTGGCGGGCAAGCGCGGCATCGTGCTCGGCTCCCACACCACCGTCTTCCGCTGAGCGGCACAGCACGCCTGGAGAAGTGAAAGCGGCCACCGGCTCTTGAGAGCCGGTGGCCGTTTCGTTGATGCCGCTGGGCTTCAGCGCTTCGTTACGCGGGCCTCACCCAGGACCATGGACCAGTTGTTCATGACCTCCGTGGGCTGGATTGCGCCGTAGGTCTGGCTCTGCATGGACGTCTTCGTGTTGAGGTGGCTGCTCATGTAGATGAGTCGGCTCATGGCGGGCCCCGGCTGCTGGTTTCCCTGGAGCGCGTCCTTGAACCGCGCGCCGAGATAGCCCGGAGGAATGCTCTGGTAGTTCAGCCGGACCCGGATGGAGGCCCACGAAGGAATCTCAGACAAGGGAACCTGGTACACCAGCGTGTCTTCGCCCTCGGCCTCCTGGGGATGGCTGTCGTTGGGGTAGTCCGGATCACTCTCAATGCCAGGTTGGGTTCCCTGAACCTCGCTCAGGGGCATGGTGATCTGCGCCAGTTGGTAGAGGTCCAGGCCCAGCTGAAGCTCGCCGCCCTTGCGCAGGCTCGGCGGCTTCCAGCCCGCGGGGAGGATCCGGTTGTCCTTCAGGTCCTTGAACTGCTGGAGCTCCAGGCTGGTGACCTTCTTGACGTCGTCCATGACGCGGGTCTCGTAGATTTGGACCTGATCCTGCCGCTGGAGGGTCTGGTAGTGCGGCTGGAGCTTGCCGGGGTCGGACGAGAACTCGCTGGTGAGGATGTTGTCGCCACTGGCATTGCAGGGGCCATTGCAGATGGCGCCTTGCGCGTTGGGTTGTCCCGACGCCCAGAGCGCCTTGCCGGATGCGTCCAGGACCTCGAACTGGATGAAGGCCCGGCGGAAGCCCGCGCCGCTGGGGAACTTGTGACCCGCGTTGTTGCTGAGGGTGACGGGGACGCTCAGCATGCCGCTGTCCGTGGACATATTCCCCAGGGAGACCTGCACGGCGGGGAGCCGCGGATTGTAGGAGCCCTGGGCCGTGCTGTACGCGAGGTCCAGGATGGACTGCTCGGCGTTGAGCAGGTTCTGCGCGACCACGTAGTTGCGTCTGGCATCCGTCAGCGGTGCGATGGTGCCATCCGGGAAGCGTAGGGCGATGAAGAGGTCATCCAGGAGAAGCACTTCGCCACTCCGGCCGGTGAAGCCCAGCTCCAGCCGCCGGATGTCCGCGCCCAGGGCCATGGTCGCCTGACGCGCCTGCCACCTCGACTGTCCCGGGTCGACCGCGAGCGGAGGGGTCGTGGACGCCAGGGCTCCCTGCGCGTTGAAGGTGCGCACGACGAGTTCGCCGCACGAGAGCTGGTCGCACCAGGCGGTGGCGCCCCAGAGGAGGGTCGTCTTGCCACCGCCCTTCTGGAGGGCGTCCTGGTAGCGGCTGAGGTCGATGCTCAGCGTCGCGCTGCCCTCCTTGAGCTGGAAGAAGTAGCGGCCGTGGCTCGGGTGGATGGAGCGGCCCTGTTCGCCCGGGAGCTTCTGCACGGCGGCGATGGCGCTCTGCTCGCTCCAGCCCTTCGTGTTGCCATCCTCGGCGCCCGGGTTGGGGACGAGGTTGGGCGTGCGGTTCAGGATGTCTGGGGATTGGAGGTAGGGCGGGACGCGTGAGTCCGGCGACAGGTAGAAGTCCAGCCCGAGCACGTCCGGGAACTGCTGGAACATCTCGTGGACGAACAGGTTGATGCCCAGCAGCGTGTGCCGGTTGTACTCGCGCGCCACCGGGGGCGGGCTGCCCTGGTAGAACGGGTCCAGGTCGTCATTGTACTGCGCCACGTACACGCGGTTGTCGTGGGGGGATGACGGCGAGGTGAGCGGCATGTGGCAGCCCTGGCACGTCGTCTTGGAGTCGGGGTAGCCGCTGTTGAGCCACTCGAAGTAGGTGGTCTGCTCATAGGCGAGCGCGACACAAGGGTCCTTCGTGAAGTTGCCGTTGGCGTCGAAGGTCGTCTGACTGGCGTCGCAGCTCGCGGGGCGCTCGTAGCCTTCGCTCGCTTCGGAGATGCGCATGCCAGGCCTGTAATTGGTGGGGACCTTGGGGAGGATGACGACGTGGCAGGCGCCGCAGACCATGGAGTCGCGCAGGTAGCTGTGTCCGTCCACGTGCGCCGCGGTCTCCAGGCTCACCCCCGCCGCGGCCATGGGCTTCGCGTTGAGGCCGAAGTCAGGCCCGAGGATGGCGCCAGGGTGCAGGTTCATGGACGAGGTGAAGGGGAAGGACGGCGGCGTTTGCGTCTTCTTCTCCTCCGCGCTGACCAGCCGGTCCGACACGGTGGCGCCGAAGAGGTCTCCGTCGGAGCCATAGAAGAAGCTGTAGTCAGTGCCATTCCAGGGCTGGCCCTCCTTCGGTGCCATGGAATGACAGACGGCGCAGGAGAGTCCGTCCCGGGCCAGCGCGCCGTAGGTCGCGTATTGCGAACCCGCCTCGGGGGTCGAGGGGAACGGGTTCTTGTAGGGGGCTCCCTCTGGCGTCGCGTAGAGGGTGAAGTGGTCGAACGGGGCGTTGTTGGCCAGGGCCTGGCGCTCCGCCAGGGGGGAATGGCATCGCAGACAGAGCTGGTCCACCTGATAGGGCTGGTGCGGAGACAGCGAACGGGTCGTCTCCACCTGGGCGAGGAAGACAGGGTCCCTGCCCGCCAGCGCCTTGATGGAGGCGCTCCAGTCTCCGAACGGGGACCAGTTGGCGGTCAGGTTCATGGGGTCCCCGCCGCTCGGCCAGAGGCTGTTGACCGTGGGCTGCTGCCAGAACGCCATCTCCGGCAGGTCGCTCTTCTGGGCCTTCCAATCCGAGTCATGGCAGGACTGGCACACCAGGGAGGAGTTGAACTCCTGGCTGCCGAGGTTCAGCCCGTTGTGCGCGATGTCCAGGTTCCGGGGCGGCAGCTTGACCAGGTCGCCGCGCTGGATCCTGGGCAGCTGAACGCCCAGCTGCGTCGAGTAGAACTTCAGGAAGGCCTGGGCCTCGTCGCTGGACTCGGCGAGGGGCGTGAGCAGGGCGTTGCCTCGCGGGAACACGGGATAGGGCGGAGGAACGAGGCCATCCCCTCCGCTGCCGCTCGTGGCCAGGACCGCGGGCTTCGGCTCCCAGCTCCGCACGACCACCGCGGCCGCGATGGCGAGCACGGCGCCCGCCGCGACAATCACATGACGCTGATACCTCGTCTTCATGGGTTCACCTCGGTGGAATGGGGGCGGAGAAGCTGCGCTGGGGGCGCGGCGGGAGCGGGCAAGGCCTCCCACCGGTTCTTCCAGAAGGGGGCCTGGGGCCACCGCTGTTCCTGGCGGTAGTAGGCCGCGCGGGTGCGTTGATGGTCCTGGAACCGCGTGTTCAGCGTGGACTCGTAGTCCTGGAGCGCGTCCGCGTCGCCGCGCAGGCAGCGCTCCAGCGCGTCGGCGGCCAGGAGCGCGGAGTCCAACGCCTTGGTGATGCCCTGGGAGGACAGCGGATCATAGGTGCAGGCCGCGTCGCCCACGGCGAGCCACTGTTCTCCCCGCGGCCGGTCCAACTGTCCGACGAGCACGGGCACCGCGACGAGCGCCTCGCCGGCGAAATCACAGACGTCCAGCCGCGCCCGGGTCGCCGGCGCCTGCCTCAGCAGGTTCATCCAGGAAGCGGGCGTGGCCCACCGCAAGCCGCGCAAGGAGTCGCCATCGCCGACGAGCGCGACCACGACCCGCCCCCTCGGCAGCAGCGCCGAGTACCACCAGCCCTCCGGGCAGGCCTCCACCAGCGCGTGGGTGGGGAAGGCCGCGTCGCCCGGAAGCTGGAAGGCGCCATACACGGCGAAGCAGCGGTCGCTCACGAGCCGCCGCGCGCCGCGTGCCGAGGCGAAGGTGGCCTTGCCTCCCGTGGCGTCCACGACGAAGCGTGCCCGCAGCGTGCTGGGGTCTGCTGCCTCATGGGCCAGGCGGAGCCGGTAGCCGTTGCGCCCCAGGGACTCCGAATCCACCAGGGTCGTCGCTCGCTGCACCCGGGCGCCTTGCCGGAAGGCTTCGAGGCTCAGCCGTTCGTCGAAGCGCGCCCGGTCCAGATGCCAGGCGGAGCCCCAGGGGGACATCATCGTGTCATGGAAGCCCGGCTCCGCCCGGCCCCAGCATGACGACGTGCCTCGGGAGGCGAGGTGTCCGTCGCGCAGGAAGCCATCCCAGACCCCCAACCGTGACAGCGCCAGGCGGACGTCCGGTGGCAGGGTCTCTCCCAGCCGGGGGGCGTCGTAGGTGGTTCGTTCGACCAGGGTGACGGAGAGCGACGGCGCCTTCCTCCTCAAGGCCACGGCCATGGCCGCGCCCGCGGGGCCGCCGCCGATGACGGCCACGTCGCAGGAGTCCTCGCTCACGAGTTGGCCACCTTGGCGAGGGCCGGTTCCTCTTGGCCCGTGGCGGGCGCGTACGTCCGCTCCACCTCGATGAACGTGGGCGCGGGCGGATTTCCTGGCGCGGCCTCAGGGCCCTGCAGGGAGGCGGGGGCATCCGACCGCTTGAGGACGAAGCCCAGCTCCTTCCAGTGGAAGACCATGTCCTCGTCCGTGTCGAAGTTGATGTCCGTCGGACGCGTCCAGTAGTCCTGGTGCCATTGCTGGTCGTCTCCCAGGTAGCTCACGAAGTAGGGCCGCTGGGCGGGCCACCACCAGAGCGACGTCCCCTGGACGGTCTGGTTGGAGCACTCGTTGAAGTCGGCCTGCCAGGGCAGCGCCATGTACTTGCTGGCATCCCCCGGCTCCAGGCCCAGCCCGTCGTGCGGATTGATGCTCCACTGGAGCGGCTGGCCGTTGGGCCTGTCGCGGTGCTTGAAGCGGAAGCCCGCGGCCGGGTCCTCCTGGAAGAAGTTCGCATCCCGGGCAATCCACGTCATCTCGATGCCCGGGCAGAACGCGCCGCCCACGCAGTTCTCCAGCACGGCGCGGTCCAACCGCGCTCCCTCCGACGCGGGGGACGCGGGGGGCGAGTGGTCGACCTTGCCCGCGCTGTATTGCTGGAGGAGGAAGTACTGGGTCCGCGTGAGGCTCAGGAACTTCCGGGGGATGACGTCGGAGATGGGGTTGTCGCCCGCCATCTTCGGCATGAGGTCCGGCGTCGGCGCGTTGACGTCCTCGGGGTTCCGGATTCGCTGAAGGAAGCGGGGGCCCAGGTTGCCGCCCTGGATGGCGTCGTGTCTGCCATTGCCCTGCGGGCCCACGTCAGCGACCCACTGATAGGCGGCGGGGCGGCTCAGGATGGGAAGGAGGTCCGCCTGGAAGTTGGGCGCGTAGTCCTGCTGGAACTGCCCGTTCTGGTAGAGCCCGGGGACGAGCCCCCGCTGGGTGACGAAGGTGTCGAAGAGCGTGTCGTAGAGCGTGATGACGTTGAGGATCTGCGGCGCGTACCCGGGGGGCCCCACCACCACCCACGCGGGGAACTCCACCGCGTGCTCCGAGTCGTCATCCATGATCAGCGTCGCGGTGACGGGCCCGTCGGAGATGTCATCCCACCAGAAGGTGTTGTTGGCGTACGTGTCCAGCCGGGGCTGGGGGTAGGCGTTCATGTCGATGAACCCCTTCGCGGCGGCCTTCTGCTCGGTCGAGAGCCCCAGGTTGGGGTCCATGAGGACGGAGTCCACGGCGGCGTCGAACGCCTCCTGGGTGTCGTAGCCGATGTCCGCGATGGCCTTCAGCGCGACGAGGATGTCCTGCGCCTTATCGTGCAGGCATTTGACGCCTTCCAGCGTGTGGTGCCGCGCCCAGCTCTCCAGCAGTCCACTCGTGATGTCGTAGCGGACCGACACGCCGGACCTGCCGTAGCCGCCCACCGCGTGGAGGTAGCCCCGGGCATCCGTGACGAGCTTCCCCAGGGTGGTGATGTCGCTGCCTTCGGGGAGGAGCCGCGAAGGGCGGGCCGACGCCGCGAGCAGCTCACACTCCACGGTGGTGGGGCAGCCCGCGTTGCCCCGGCAGGCGACGGTGCGCGGCCCCGCATCGAGGATGAGCGCGTTGCGATCAGCCCCCACGGTGCGCGGATTGCGCAGCGGGTGGTCGACGGCGTAGGTGCCGTCCGCGCCCTGTTGCTGCCGGAACTCGTACCAGGCGGACTTCTTGTTGGCCAGGTGGACCGTCCAGCGGATGTCTTTGATTCCGCCTTCACCCGGCTGGACCCTGCGCCCGTTCGAGCCGGGCGAGTCATAGGCGTGGATTTGAAAGCGCGCCGCCTGTCTGCGCACCGCCATGCTGGCGTCGCGAAACCGGGTCACGCTGCCGCCCCCCACCTCCAGCGGCAGTCCTCCTGCCTCCTCGGGGCCCAGGTAATAGTCCTCGCTGTCTCCGACGCGGGCCACGCCGATGGCCGGGTGAATCTTGTAGGTCGTGCTCATGCCTTTGCTCCTCGCGGTGGAGGAGGAGCTGATGCAAGACACACTCCCAGCCGGGCAACCTCCGGAATTCCAGGAACCACGAGCTTTTACAGACAGAGGCCATCTTCCGCCGTGCCGGACGTGGCCCGTGACGCGTCAATCATTGCCCCTGACGTGTCAGCCCCCCTTCGGGTCAAAAAAGAAGCGCCGCGTCCCTGTGCGGGGCGCGGCGCCGGGGTGTGGGGCTTCGGGATGGGGGGCTACTTCGTGTGCACCGTCACGTCGGCGGAGAGGCCGGCGCGCAGGGCCAGGCCTTGCGGCGGGTGCACCCAGGAGATGCGCACGGGCACGCGCTGCACCACCTTCACGAAGTTGCCGGACGCGTTGTCGGGCGGCAGCAGGGAGAAGCGGGAGCCGGTGCCGCCGGACAGGCTCTCCACCCTGCCCTCCAGCTTCTCACCGGAGAAGGCGTCCAGTTCCACCTCCACGCGCTGACCGGGCTGCATGTGGCCCACCTGCGTCTCCTTGAAGTTCGCCACCACGTAGGTCGTCGTGGGCACCAGCTCCGCCACGGCCTGGCCGGGGGTTAGCAGCTGGCCCGCGTGCACTGACAGCTTGGACACCTGGCCGTCCGCCGGGGCGACGATGCGCGTGTCCTCCAGTTGGAGCTTCGCCTGGTCGAGCGCGGCCTCCGCGCCCTTCACCCGCGCGTGCGCCAGCGACGCGTTGGCCTGGGCGGCGGCGATCTTCTCGTCGATGGGAGCGCTCACGTCGAGCTGGCCCCTGGCCTCCGCAACCTTGCTCTCCGCGGTGCGCCGGCCCTCCTCCGCCAGGGAGAGCTGCGCGCGAGCACCTTCGAGCGCGGCCTGCGCCGTCTCGTTGGCCGTCTGCGCGTCATCCAGCGCGCTCTGCGCCACCACGTTCTGCTGACGCAGGCTCTGGGTGCGCTCCAGGTCCAGCGTGGCCTTGCGGGCCTGGGCCTCCGCGCGAGTCAGCGCCGCGCGGGCCGCCGCCACCTGCGCCTGGGCGCCGCTCACCGCGGACGTGCTCGTGGACACGAGCGCCTTCGCGCTGGAGAGGCCACCCTTCGCGCCAGCCTCCGCCACCGTGGCCTGCGCGTCCGCAGCGGCGGCCTGGGCGCGCGCGGACTCCAGCTCGGCTTCCGCCTGCTTCACGCGCGCCTCGTAGGGACGCGGGTCGATTTGAAGGAGCACGTCGCCCTGCTGCACGGTGGCGTTGTCCAGCACGGCCACCTTCACCACGGGGCCGGACACGCGCGCGGCCAGGGGCACCACGTCCGCCTCCACCTGCGCGTCGTCGGTGGTCTCCTGTCCGGCCGTGACGATCTTGAAGCCGCCAATGGCCAGCACGATGGCCCCCACGACACCACCGAGGATGAGGAAGCCCCGCTTGCCGCGCTTCGCCTGCGCCGCGGAGGCGGGCGCGGGCGCCGCTTCGGGGACGAGTTGGGGAGCTGTCGTTGTCGTCGCCATGTCTTAAATCTCCACGTCGATGTGGGGTTTCTCGTGGGACCCGCCGAGGCTCGGGGGGTCCTTGAGGAAGTAGATGAGCGGCAGCACCACCACGAACATCAGCGCCGCCAATACGAAGAGCTTGTCGAACGCGAGCACCATGGCCTGCCGCGACACGTTGCCCACCATCAGCTGGAGGCTGGCCATGCTGGCGCCCGCGGCGTCCAGGCCGTGCTGCATGAGCCCCTTCTGGGTGGCGGCCATGCGGCTGGCCACCTCCCACCGCTCCGGGTTCAGGTGCGCCGCGATGGAGGCCTTGGACAGCACGGTGTAGCGCGACAGCAGCGTGGTGAAGATGGCCAGGCCCACGGACCCGCCAATCTGGCGCAAGAGGGAGTTGAGGCCCGTCGCGTCCGCCATCCGCTCACGCGGGATGCTGCCGAGCGCCGTGGCGCTGAGCGGCACGAACATCAGGCTGAAGCCCACGCCCTGCAACGCGATGGCCGCGATGATGTTGTTGGAGCCCGTCGCGAGCGAGAAGTGGCTCATCTCGTACGCGCCAAAGCCCGCGAACACGATGCCCACGCCCACCAGCACCCGCGCCGGCACCTTGCCGTACAGCCGCCCGACGATGGGCATCATCAACATCATCACCAGCGTGCGCGGCATCAGCGAGAAGCCGGACTGCGTCGCGGTGAAGCCCAACAGCTCCTGCATGAACACCGGCAAGAGGAACATGCTGGCCATGAGCACCGCGAACACCAGCGCGCCCAGGAGCGTGCCGGACGCGAACACCGGGTCCTTGAAGAGGCGCAGGTTCACCGCGGGCGCCTCCGCGGTCAGCTCGCGGATGACGAAGGCGATGAGGCACGTGGCGGAGAGCAGCGCGCAGATGACGATGACGGGGGACTCGAACCAGTCATCCGCCTGTCCCTCCTCCAGGAAGTACTGGAGCGAGGCCAAGCCCATGCAGAGCAGCGTGATGCCAGACCAGTCCATGTGCTTGCGCTGCTTCTCGGCCTCCTGGCGCGCGGTGGCGCGAAGCTGTTCGTCCTCCTGGACGAAGCGGGCCACCATGAAGAAGCCCAGGATGCCCACCGGCACGTTGATGAAGAAGATCCAGGACCAGTGCCAGTTGTCCACGATGTAGCCGCCCAGCGTGGGGCCAATGGCCGGGCCCACCATCACGGCCATGCCGAAGATGGCCATCGCGGTGCCCTGCTCCTTGGGCGGGAACGTCTGGCGGAGGATGGCCTGTTCGGTGGGTTGCAACGCGCCGGCACCCAACCCTTGCAGGAAGCGGAAGAGGACCAGCGTGGGCAGGTTCCACGCGAGCCCGCACAGGAACGAGCCCGCGACGAAGAGCACCAGGCACGCCAGGTACACGCGCTTCTGGCCGAACATGCGGCCCAGGAAGCCCGTGAGCGGCATCACCATCACCGTGGCGATGACGAAGCCGGTGGTGGCCCAGGTGATCTCCTGCACCGTGGCGCCGACAGCGCCGCGGATCTGCGGCAGCGCCACGTTCACGATGGACGAGTCGATGGCGCCCATCAGCGTGCCGAACGTCACCGACAGCGTGACGAGCCACTTGTTGACGGGGGCCTTGGGCGCGACTTGCGCCAGGACCTCCGGTGTTGCGACGGCTGTCGCCATTTCAGTCGACCTCGATGCCCTTCAAGAAGACGCGGAGGATCTCCTCCGCCCAGGCGGCTGCCGGAGGGTTCGCGGCGTCGTCCTCGCGCAGGCGGTCCAATGTGCCGCGCACCATTCCCATCAGGAGGGTCGGGTAGAACGCGCGGCCCTCCGCGCGGACCTCACCGGCCTGGATGCCCCGGTCGATGATGCCCCCCACGCGCTTGCTGAGCTCCGCCAGGATGCGGCTCTTGCGCGCCGGGTCCTCCGGCAGCTGCACCAGCACCCGCACGAACGCGTCGCGCTCCGCCGCGTGGGCGAACAGCGCCGTCACGAAGGCGCGCAGCTGTTCGCGCGCGGGCCGCTCGGCCACGGGGGCCAGGGCCGCGTCCAGCCGGTCCAGCATCAACTGCCGCCGCTTCGCGCGCAGCGCGTCCAGCAGGGCCGCGCGGTCGGTGAAGTGGTTGTAGAGCGTCCCCACCGACACGCCTGCCTGCTCGGCGATGGACTCCATCTTCGCCGCGTGCAGGCCGTCGCGAGCGAACACCGCCGCGGCCGCCGCCAGGATGGCGTCAGCGGTGGCCTCCTTCAGACGAGAGCGCAGCTTTTTGACGGGCGCCTCAGATTTTGAATCTCGATTCATTTTATGAATGGAGATTTAACCCTCTCCGCGCCGGAGTCAAATCGACCGGGTTTCCAGAGGGAGACAGCAGGCGAACGCAAGAAGGGCCGGCGGGAGTGCGCTCCGCCGGCCCTTCCTGGGCGCTGCTGGATTTTCAGCGACGGTGGCTCAGGGGGTGAGCATGCCCAGCTTGGGCGCGGGCAGGTCCACGGACAGCTCCTGGGTGAAGCCCTCGGTGGCGTGGAAGCCCTTGCCGCTGACCTCGCCCGCGCGGAACAGGGCCCAGCTCTGGAGGCCGCGCTGGAAGGAGCGCGTCATGTGCCACAGCTCCAGGCCGCTGTTGGCGACGAAGAGGTACAGCGTGCGCTTCGGGTTCCAGGGGTTGGGCAGCGCCAGGGCCAGGCCGTCATCCGCGCGGCCGTACGTCTTGCCCTGCCAGCGGAAGTAGCGCCGGCCCAGCTCCACCGGCAGCTTCTTCTCCGCCGCCAGGCGCGCCATGAGCCCGTTGTCCTCCAGGCCACCGAAGACAACGAGGTCGCGGTCCGCCAGCTCCGCGTCCGTCACCTCCGCGTCCGGCTTGAGCGGGGCCAGGCGCTCCGGGGACGCATCCGCCAGCTGCTCGCGATAGTTCGTCGCCAGCGTGCGCATGGACTCCACCTGGCGCGCGGAGCCGTACACGAAGAGGAGCTTGTCCCAGTCATCCAGCGTGTTGGCCAGGGTCTGGTAGCGCTCGCGGGCCACGGGGATGTCGTTGCCCACGTTGAACACCACGCGCACCGGCCGGTCCGGGACCTTCACGGTGAAGGTGTCGCTGGCGCCCTTCACCTCCACGCGCTCCAGCACGGCGCCCTTCTCCGTCTGCACTTCCACCAGCGTGGCGAAGCGCCAGGGCGTGCCGGACTGGTCCACCTTCAGCGTCACCTCGTAGCCCTCCTTCGCCTTCTGGGCGCGGGAGGTGAGGCGCGGCGCGGGCAGGCCCCCGCGCTCCACCCACTGCTTCACCCAGGGCCCCACGTCCTGGCCCGCGGCCTCGGACGCGGTGCGGATGAAGTCCTGGGTGGTGAGCTTCTTGTTCGCGAACTTCGAGTGCACCGCGCCCATCACCTTGGCGAACTTCGCGTTGCCCAGGGTCAGCCGCAGCTGGTGCAGCAGGTACGTGCCCTTGATGCGAGGCACCGCGTACTGGCCATAACGGCCATAGTCCGTGCGAGCGGCGGTGGGCACCACGTCGCCCTCGCGGGCCGTGACGTACAGGTAGCGGGCGTTGAGGTCCGCGAGCGCGTCGCGCTGGGCGTCGAAGGCCTTGGAGAGGTCATCCCCCTCCGGCAGGTCCCTCAGCTGGGTCCAGTACGCGGCGGAGCCGCTGCCGAACCAGTTGTCCGCATCCGTCGCGGGGAACACCGTGTTGGCCCAGAGCTTCTTCTCGTCGAAGGACAGCGCGTCCTTCACGCGAGCGAAGTCGCGCTTGGGCTTGTCCGCCTTGGGCTCCGGCTTCTGCTTCGCCTTGGCGGCCTTCAGTTGGTCCGCGACGTAGATGGGGCTGAAGGCGGTGTAGCCCAGGGACAGGTGCGGCGTGGCGCCGGGCAGGTCGGGAATCCAGCGGCTGCCGACCATCTTCTCTCGCAGCGTCGTCTTGCCGTAGTGGGCCAGGAACATCAGCTTCTCGGTCATCTCCGAGGTGGTGATCTTCCCGTCGCACGCGTGCGGACGGTTGATGGGGCTGGACGCCATCATGCGCGTGGCGCTGTCCACGTCGAAGCCGCCCTTGCCGTACTTGGCGTAGGCCTCCTGGAAGGCGATGTCGCGGTTCCAGGTGTTGAAGGCCAGGTCCACCGGGGCGTTGCTCGCGTTGGGCACGGACTCCTTGCGGACCTCCGGGTCGCGGTTGTTGTTGTTGGCCCAGATGAAGTCCTTGAGGTTTCCAGGCGTGTCAGAGGCCTTGCCCTTGCTGCCGGTGCGCCACAGCCGCGTCTTCGCGGTGCCCAGGAGCAGGCACGCGCCTTCGTCCGTCTTGGTATCCGCGAGCGTCCAGTCGTTGGTGTAGAGGCCGTTGTTGCGGTCCTTGAGGATGCGCTCCACGTCGTCGATGGAGTTGGCGTACTGCACGGCCTTGCGGATGCGGTTGCTCTGCGGGGTGCCGTCGATGTTGAAGGGCGTCTGGCCCACGGTCGTCTCACCGATGACGATGCCCGCGTCGTTGAGCATCCAGTCGGAGCCGCTGTGGATGCCGCCCGGGAAGGTCTGCATCACGAAGCGGTGGCCCTTGGTGGGCTGCACGTCCAGCATCACGTCCCAGTGGACGCCGGTGTAGCCGTTCCACATGAAGATCTGGCCCATGACGACGCGGCCATCCTTCGTCGCGGACTTGGTGGCCACGAAGGACGAGCAGTGGTCACCCTCCCCTGCCCGGCCGTTCTCGTCCTCGCCCTTGAGGAAGGTGCGGCCGGAGAGCGGAGACGCGGTGACGCGGTTGGCGTCCTCCAGCTGGCCCAGGTCCACGGCGGAGTTGATGGCGACGACGTCCAGCACGTCCAGGTCGCGCTCCTTGCCATCCGGGCCCTTGAACTTCGCGCCGCCCACGTTGGCGCCGTCGGCGATGCCCTTCATCTCCTCCAGGTACTCGGGGTCGAAGCGGCGCAGGAACAGCGAGTCCGCGAGCAGGCGCACCTGCGCCCAGCCCTTCGCGGCGTCCGCCTTGTCCTTCTGGATGCCCAGCTTCTCGATGTAGCGGACGATCTCCTGCGACACGAGCTCGCCGTACTGACGGCCGCGCTCGTAGGGCTCGCCCTCGATGTGCACGTACACCCAGCCGCCGTCGTCGTAGCGGAAGCCCTTGCCGGCCCACCGCACGCTCTCCATGGGGATGTACTGGGTGATGTCGTCCACCGGCTCCAGCTTCACGTCGTCGAACCACGCGGTGCCGGTGGCCTTGCCGTTGTGGCCCAGGTGCGCGCGCACGCGGTCATTGGACGTGGTGGCGAAGAACAGCACCTGCACCCGGCCGCTCTGGTCCGCGCCCTGCGGAGGAGAGCAGTTGGTGAAGGGGAAGCTCTGCATGGACAGACACGCGCCCAGCGCCGTGGGGTAGCGGGCCTGCGCGTCCGCCTGCACGCCCTGGGTGCGCACCCAGGCGGAGAGCCGGTAGAGGCGGCCCACCTGGAGCTTCACGGGCTCGGAGGCGACGGTGGTCTCCGCGCCGCCCTGGGGGCTTTCGATGACGAGGCTGCGGCTGCCCTCCGACTTCGCGTCGGTGCGGGCGGACACCTTGCCCTGGCCCGACGCCGTCCAGCCCTGGGGAAGGCCGGAGGTAGCGGCGGTTTCGAAGCCGGCGTTGGGGACCGCGATGGACGCAGGGGCCGCCCAGGCGGAGGCCGAGGCGCATGCGGCCAGCGTGGGCCAGAGCAGACGGGAGCGTTTCCACATCAGACGCAGGTGGGACATGGCTTGCTCATGGGAAGGAGGAAAGGGTGCGGCATCCTGTCACGTCGTACGCGGGCGTGCTGGTACGCATTGCGTGGACGCGGCTGACGGTTCACTCCTGGCGCGATTGGACAGCGTCACGCCATGACGCCCCGTTCCATGACGGTCCGAATTCGACCGCAAGGCGCGGAGTGCTGGCCTGGGAGCCGGGAGTTAGGTTTCGCCTCGTGGTCATCGAAAGGAGGCGGAGCATGGCGACGAAGACGGAGGCCCTCGCGGCGGCGACGGTGGGCGACCCGCGCTGGGCGGCGGTCGTCGCTCGGGATGCGGCGGCGGATGGGCGCTTCTTCTATTCCGTGCGGACGACAGGTGTGTACTGCCGTCCGTCCTGTGGCGCGAGGACGCCGCGGCCGGAGAACGTGGGTTTCCACCTGACGGTGGGGGCGGCGGAGCAGGCGGGGTACCGGGCGTGCAAGCGGTGCAAGCCGGGGGAGCCGTCGCTCGCCGTGAAGCACGCGGACCGGGTGGCCGAGCTGTGCCGCTTCATCCAGGCCTCTGAAGAGATGCCGAGCCTGGAGCAGCTGGCGGAGCGCGCGGGGCTGTCGCCGTATCACCTGCACCGGGTGTTCAAGGCCGTCACGGGGCTGACGCCGAAGGGCTACGCGGCGGCGCAGCGGGCGGAGCGGATCCGCACGGGGCTGACGAAGCGCGGCTCCGTCACCGAGGCCATCTACGACGCCGGATTCAATTCGAGCGGTCGCTTCTACGAAACCTCCAGCCAGGTTCTGGGCATGACACCAACGAACTTCCGCGCCGGGGGCGCGAACACGGAGATCCACTTCGCCATCGCGGAGTGCACGCTGGGCCCCATCCTGGTGGCCACGAGCGACCGGGGCGTGTGCGCCATCCTGATGGGGGATGATCCGGACGCGCTGGCGAAGGACCTCCAGGACCGCTTCCCCCAGGCGACGCTGGTGGGCGGGGACGCGAAGTTCGAGCAACTGGTGGCGAAGGTCGTGGGCTTCGTGGAGGCGCCGCGCGTGGGATTGGACCTGCCGCTGGACGTGCGAGGCACGGCGTTCCAGCAGCGCGTGTGGCAGGCACTGCGGGAGATCCCGGCGGGGAAGACGGCGAGCTACATGGACATCGCGGAGCGGATTGGTTCACCGAAGTCCGTGCGGGCGGTGGCGCAGGCCTGTGGCGCGAACGCGCTGGCCGTGGTGATTCCGTGTCACCGGGTGGTGCGGAATGACGGCGCGCTGTCGGGATACCGGTGGGGCGTGGAGCGCAAGCGCGCGCTGCTGGAGCGAGAGGCGCAGCGGTGAGGGGGCGGGTTCGCGCGGTGGATTGGGAGGGAGCGGGCCGGGAGCTGGATGCCCGTGGGTGCGCGGTGCTGGAGCAACTGCTCACGCCTGACGAGTGCGAAGCCTTGGCGCTGCTCTACGACGTGGACGATGCCTTTCGCAGTCGAGTGGTGATGGCGCGGCACGGGTTTGGCCGGGGTGAATACAAATACTTCGACCACCCGCTGCCGGAGGTCGTGACGGAGCTGCGCACTGCGCTGTACCCGTGTCTGGCGCCCATCGCAAACCGCTGGAACACGGCCATGGGAATCGACGTGCGGTATCCAGACGTGCACGCGGACTTCCTCGCGCGTTGCCATGAAGCAGGTCAGGTGCGGCCCACTCCCCTGATCCTGCGCTACGGCGAGGACGACTACAACTGCCTGCACCAGGACCTGTATGGCGAGCACGTCTTCCCGCTCCAGGTGGCCATCCTCCTCTCCGAGCCCGGACGGGACTTCACGGGCGGAGAGTTCGTGCTGACGGAGCAGCGGCCGCGCATGCAGTCACGGGCGGAGGTCGTCCCCCTGCGTCAGGGAGACGCGGTCGTCTTCGCGGTGCATCATCGCCCGGTCCAGGGCACACGGGGCACCTACCGCGTCAACCTGCGGCACGGCGTCAGCCGCGTGCGCTCCGGCATGAGGCACACCACGGGCATCATCTTTCATGATGCAATCTAATACCGCTCGGTCACTCCCCTCGGAAACCCAGCGATTCACCGGGATGACTCTCTCAGAGGGCGCCCGAAGCGACCAAGTAGCACTACCCTTCTACCCATCGTGAACTCTTGAAGCAGCATTCGGCATGTGAGAAAAACTGCATTCCAGCCTGAACTTTAACCCGACCTCTCCACATGGCATGAGCATGAAGAAGGCATTTCCAGAATACTTCGCACGCGACGCGAAAGACAATCTTCTTTGGACACAAGCACTCATTGTATTCGACGCCAGTGCATTACTGGACACATACACATTTTCAGAGACGACACGACTGACCCTTTTAGACTTCCTAAAAAGGCTCGAAAAGCAACTATGGATGCCTCACCAGTTCGCGCAAGAGTTTCTGCGAAATCGGCGGAGCGTAATTCACAAGCAAGTCAATCGATATAAGTCAATTAGCAAGGCTTTTTCGGAATTTCGGAAGCCTGTCGCGCAGTACGACAACGACATTAGCGCCGACCATTTCCTGCGCACGCATCTAGCCAATCCGCTCAAGAATTTTTATGACGCTGCCGAGAAGGAATTAAAAGAGCATCTTAAGGCGCTGGAGAGCATGGCCAATGTTGACCCATGGCTTGAGCAACTCTCGGAATTAATAGACACGAGGGCTGGCGATGCTCCAACCATGGCTGACTACAGAAGAATGGTTGAGGATGCAAAATTCAGGTTTAGCCTAAACATTCCTCCTGGCTGGCGCGACCAAGCGAAAGAAGCGCAGGGTCTTCTCGCGTACGGCGACTACTTTGGATGGAGCCAGATTCTTGAGCATGCCAAGAAGAAGGAGTGCCCTACTATTCTAGTGATCGACGACAGCAAGGATGATTGGTGGGAGAAAGATCCGGCTACAAAGAAGCTACGTGGAGCACGCCCAGAGTTGATAGCGGAGTATCGCACCGTCGTCGGCCAGAACTTCTTTACGCTCCGCATTGAGTCGTTCATTTTTCTTGCTGGCGAGATTCTAGGCAAACCGGTAGCGGATCCCGTAAAAGAGGAATTGAGGGCACATGAGGCTGCGACTTCTCCTGATCGGGACGTGAAGATTACTGCTGCAAAGGCTTTGGGCACAGAGCAGCCGAAAGTGCGTCGTGGCGAAGAGAAACTTTCGGGCGTTTCCGAATCAAAATCACCGGATTCCGACAGGAACATGAAGCTCACCCCAGGCGAGGGCGACTAGAATGGCTATCGTTGTCCAAGCCAAGATGCCCAGGGAACTCTTAAGGGCGATCCGCAACGCGATTGATGATGGTCTGGTTGCGAACTGGGAATATGATGGAGATGGCGATTTTACTTATTTGGAAGGGCCATATAAGCGTCAGGCTTGGTTCAGCGCTCGTTCGAGCACCGATCGACTAACGCTCAACATGATTGGCAGGAAGGATACGCATGTCTCAGTAGGGCTTTACGCAATCTACCACGGTCGTTTTGTAGAAATGCTTCTTCAGCATTTCGATGACAACTTTGATGGCGTCCGAGTCACTGCGTCGGCAACCCCAGGTGATCTCATCGAGTGACAGTCTCTAACAAACGTCAGGACAGAGGCGACGCAGGAGCATGACGCGGCAGCCACAGACGAGAAGGCCGAAGTGGACGTCGTCCCTGCGTTCGTCGCGAACTCGAAGTCGGCGCAGCTGGTTCTTCCAGGCCAGCATGCGCTCCACGGCCCAGCGATAGCGTCCGAGCCGCTCCTTGGACTCACCGCCGGGACGCGCGATGCGATCGACGATGCCACGCAAGCGGAGCCCGCGCCGATTCTTCCTGGAGGCGTAGGCCTTGTCACCATGCAGATTCCCAGGCAGCAGGCGCCGCTGGCCCGAGGGCATCCTCACTGCGGGCACGGAGTCGACGAGGAGGAAGAGTTCGTGCGTGTCGTGGACGTTGGCGGCCGTCACGGACTCAGTGATCGGCATGGTCGGAATACGCATATCATATGTGCCTCATCATTTCGGGGATCGTGTACGAGGTCCACTGGGACAAACCGAGCACGAGCGAACGGGTCATGGAAGGCACGCGTCTCGAATCATGGGGCGGCTTGGGTCGATGGGGAAGCGGCGCTATCGTCGCGCCACGGGCGGATGTCGAAAAGGCCTGGAGGATTTGAACCCCATGCGCACATATGTGCTGCTCACCTTGGTTTTCCTTGTGGCCTGCGGGTCCAAAGGGGGTTGCACCCGAGAGCAAGTATCCACTGGCGACGTTGCACGAAGCAGGGTTGGCGTGCCCACCGATGCCGGTCCTGCGGTCGTTGAAGCGCCAGCAGACATCCCGCTTACGACGCTGCGTTGTTCATTGGCGGGGAGTTCGACGGGTGTCGTTGCCCGCTGGTTCGGTGAGCCGGTCCCAAAGGAGTTTTCGCCTGTATTCGGGTTTCACACGCTGCGCTTTCAGTTCCCGAGCGGTGAGGAACTGGAGTTCAAGCCTGAAGAACTGTTGTTCCCGTCCGACTGGAGCTGCAACATTTTCTCTCCGGACTGTCGCCATGTCGCGCTTTTTCTGGGGCGCTCGGTGGGCTATCACATTGTCGAATTGGGGGCCCTGCAAGACTACCTGGCAGGCCGCCGCCCCCCCTTCGCAACGCTGCGTTACTCGGGGGAATTGCCCAAGCCTCACCACCATGGTCATGGCCACTGGGTGTCACCCACGGCGTTTGAATTCTTTGTCTTCGCTCCCGGCGATGTTGATGGCTGGGCTGCTGAGGGGGCGAGTGTCAGGCTCCGGGCAGAGTTCGCCGGAATTCGCCAGGGCGCTGCGCCGCCCCTGCAGGTGATTGAAGAAAAACTCGCTCATCCGCCAGACGATGGCTGTGCGGCAGCGGATAGCCATCCCTGACGGCCCCCTCACCGCCGGCCAATGGCTGTGTACGCAAACCGTGCAAAACAATAGAAGCGCCGTCCTTCGACGCCATGAGACTCAAGCGTCGCCGTTTGAGCAAAGCCTGCCCAGCGCAACCAACGGATATGCGCAACGTTTCTGCTGTCCACGTTGCACCAGAGGCAATGGTATTTCTGGTGGAGCTTTGGGACCCACTCAAAGGTGAGTCGCACGATTGACGCCGGGTTCGTCATGAACTCGTTCGTCCCGAGGAGCCACGTTTCGCCAGAGTGAGAGTGGCTTGGGACAGCGCCAAACATCCCAACCACGTCCCCCGCCTGTCCAAGAAGCGTGAGGCAGGGCGCAGATTGACGCAGGAGGCGTTCCAGAACTGCCGTCGGAGCCTCGGCAGTTGTCGCTTGAAGTTCTCGCAAGTCCGCTGTGCGCAAGCGGCACGCGAGGGGATGGATATGAAGGGAACGCGCCGGCACGACGATCATGGGAGCGTATGAGCGACTTGGAGGGCTGTCTTCAAGGAAATCAGACAGGATAGCCTACAAGTCGCTCGGGCGGATGCTTCTGCACGGGTGGACGATGACGTCGCGGAGACCAACGAGAACAACAACCAGGGTGCTTTCACCTTGACGGTCGTCGCGAGTCAGCCGTTGACGGTCCAGGACTCGGCCAGCGCCCTGGATTCCGACCTGCCCGGCCCGGTCCGCGAGCACCTGGAGCAGTACACCCCGACGATCGGGTTCGTGGACGGCTTCGCTTCGATGTCGCGTTGATGAAGTGAGCCAGCCGCAGGGACCGGGCGCATCCGGCCCGGGTCCCTGCAACGAGAGGCGGCCTCACCGGGAGCGACTCACGCAATCCTGCTTTTTCTTCTATATCCATGAATACAGGCCATGATGAATAATGGCAGGTCAGCGTTGCCGTGCACCTGCGGCTGCTGGCCCAGCACCCTCTCTCACCCACCGGAGAATCCAATGAAGCGGATAGGGATGGTCATCGCGCTGTTCATTTGCGTGAACGTAGTCCCCCAAGCTCGAGCCGCCGCCATGAAGCCAGCGGCGCTGCGCGAGCGCATCAGCGTGTCGCTGGCCGCCGACAAGCGCGAGGTGGCGCTGACCCTGGCGAAGCAGGACACGGTGATGCGAAAGGCTCTCGCTTCCCGATTGAGCGGCGAGCAGCTCGCGGTGGATCTGAAGCAGTGGCTGAGCACCGTGTCGGCCCCGTCCTCCGTCACGGGCGTGGCGGAGCGAGCGGACCTGAGCATCCGTCGGCTCAAGGGCATCGATCGTGAGCTCGACAGCCTGCTGCAGCTTCGTCTGGCGAGCGAGTCCATGCTGTCGGCATTGCAGCAAGGCGTTGAACCTCTCTACGCGTACGAGCCGGATGGCAATGACTCCCAGTGGCGATTCATCGAGGCCTTCGATCGCCTGGGCCGCGTGCACCACCTCGACGTGCACCGCATGCCCGAGCAGCCGGTGTTGGTGGTGGACATCGATGGGCGCAGAGACCTGGCCGCCGGCATCAAGCTGATGCGCGAGCACCTCGTGGCCCTCGGGCAACGTCCCCTGCCCGTCCTGGACACGGCCGCCGCGGCGACCAGCACGCCGGTGACGATCCTCGATCGCATCTACCTGAACGACGACGAGGAGCCCTGGATCTCCGGTAACGCGGAGGTCTATGCCATCGTCAATGGTGTCGACCCCAGCCGTGACGCACCGCAGTTGGACATCGTCGACATGCCCTATCTGGACACGGAGGGGAGGACCTACTCCCCGAACCAGGTCCTGATCTTCTGGGAGCGTTACCGTTGGGCGGCGGCGAACGTCATCCTCATGGAGCACGACGACAACACCAGCTACCAGGAGCTGGTGAGCTACCTGTTCAATGTCGCGAGCCAGATCCTGACCGCCATCGGCCAGCCGGAGATTGGCGCCCTGGTGGCCCTGGGCAGCGGGCTGGTGGATCGCATGCCGGGTGAGTGGTTCACCAACGACGACGACTATGTCGATTCGTTCTACACCCTGGAAAAGAACCACACGTACACCAATTACAGCGGAGCACGCGGCAACGCGGTGGTGTCTCTCAAACCGTACGAGCTCGTGGGCCAGTAGCAGCCGGTAGGCACCGAGAGTCGTATCGGCTCGCTTGGCCAGCAGGGACCGGGCGCATCCAGCCCGGGTCCCTGCAACTCAGGGCTCCATTTCCTCGGGGAGCGGCGTGCGGAGAAACATCAGCCCGCCGCCCGTCCTGCGAAGAATGACCCGAAAGCCCTTCCCTGCGACACGCACCAGGTCGCCCTCCTGACCCAGCCCCTGCGTGAGCCACGCGTCAGCTTCTTCCGCCGTAGAGAACGACTGGGCCACGACAATGGACTCCGCAGCGGGGATGAAGAACTTCCGGAAGTACTCCCGGTAGTCCTCAAGCGTCCCCTTCTCGCGGACGTAGAGCAGCGCCACCGCGGCGATTCTCAGCGCTTCGTCTTCGGGAGTTCCATCCTGGAACCGCTCCCCGATCGTCCCAAGGACGCCCATCACGGCATCGACGTCGAAATTGGAGTTATAGGCCATGGGTCCTCCTACAGAGCGAGTGGGGCCAGGATCAACGCGCCCGCCGCACCAATGGTCAGCATGAAGCCAGTGCCGCCGACAATGACCAGCGTGCCAAGCGCGACTTCCGACTTGTGCTTCAGCAGCCATTCTCTGGCCTGCCGGACATTTTCGAACTCCAGGCGTTGCGCGCTGGATGTCTGCTCGCCCACCTCATCCACGCAGTCGTTGTACGCCTTGCCGCAGTCCGCCGTGCAGCGCTTGTAATACCACTCGTCATGCTTGTGCGGGTACGGAGGCCGGCTTTTCAGCCAGCACTCTCGGAAGCAGGCTTCATGTTCCGCCTGACAATCCCTTGTACCCGCCCCTCCTATCGCAAGCGACGAGCCTACGCCTTCGGCGGACTCCGCGACCACGTAGGCATGCGGAGCTGGACTTGGTGAATGTGCACATCCCAAGCTCAGCATCAGCGGCAGAAGTACTGACGGCGCCCATATCAACATGCGCATCCGAAGCCCCCCTGACGGCCCAAGATAACATCTGCTCGGTACGTCCAGGGGAACCGCTTGAAGTTACGTCTGCTCTTCTGCACAAACGTTCACGACGCGACCTAAGCGCTCCGGGCGCGCACATTCTCGGATGACGGGGCTGCCCGCTCGACGAGCTTCCCGGTGACGCCCTTCGGCAGCACCACGCCGAAGAAGAAGCCCTCCTCGAAGGGTTCCGTCGAGTCGAGGTGGACCTTCACGCGGGAAGCAATCGTCGTCAGTGCCGTCTTCAGGAACGTCATCGCGAAGTCCGCGCCCACGCACGCGCGCGGCCCCCGCCCGAAGGGGAAGAAGTGACCGCTCCCCAGCGGGTCTTGCGTCGTGCCTCCGTCCAGCCAGCGCTCCGGCTTGAACGTTTCCGGGTCCGGCCAGTGCGCCGGGTCGCGGTGCAGGTGCTGGTTCGAGATCATGATCATCGAACCCGCCGGCAACGTGACCCCGGCCAACTGCGCGTCCTTCGACGGCGTGCGCGTCATCACCCGGACCGCCGGCAGGATGCGCAGCGCTTCATACGCCACCGCCTCCGCCCACTTCGCGGCCTCCAGCTTCTGGAACGTCAGCGGCCCGTCCGCCACCAGGGAGGCGGCCTCGGTGGCCAGACGCGCTTCGGCCTCGGGGTACTTGTTGAGCTGGTGGAACGCGCCCACCAGCGTGACGCTGGAGGAGAACGCCCCGCCGAAATACGTGCCCCCCAGCATGTGGGCCAGCACCTGATCATCAATGCCCGGTGTCTCCCGCAGGTAGCGGGACATGACGTCCATGGCACCCGGGTCCTGCCGCTTGCGAGCCTCGCGGATGCGGTCCACGAAGTGCCCGTAGAAGCGCGCCTTCACCGCCTCGAAGTCCTTCGGCGGCTTCACGAACTTCAGTGGCAGCTTCGACTGGATGCGCGCGTCCGCCGCCCTCGCGAGCAGCATGAAGTCCTCGAACACCTGATCCGGCAGCTTCTCCCCCACCTGAGCCACCGAGAACGCGTCGAACGTCAGCCTGCGCAGCGCGGGCGTGAAATCGATGGTCCCCTGCTTGAGCAGCGCGTCCACGGACTCGGAGATGGCCACCTGCATGGGGCCCACCTGGTCCGCCAGCCACTCCGTGGCCCAGGGCTGCGCGCCGGGCTCCAGGGCGCGCTTCTGGACCCAGTCGCCACGCAGCTCCGCCGTGAAGGCCGTGTCGGTCGTCGTGGAGGGGCGGATCTGCTCGCTGATGTTCCCCTTCTCGAACTCCATCCGGCGCGGGGACTCGTAGACCTCCGCGATGAGCGCCGGATCGTTGAGCACCAGTCCGGGATTGGGTCCCATCCAGATGAGCGTGACGCCGCCGTACTCGCGGCCATAGCGGGCGCAGACGTCCCAGGGCGAAGCCCCCAGGAAGTCCCCGGCCGTGCCGAGGATCCCTGGCTGGGGACCGGGCAGCGACGCGAACGGCTTTCGCTTCGCGCCGAAGAACAGGTTGAAGATGCCGCGAGAGAGGGCGTTGGGCACGGGCGGTGTCTCCTGACGGCGCTAGACGGTGATGCCGCAGGGGATACGGTCGGCCTGCAGGACGGTGTAGGGCACCGCGAGCTTCGCGTTGCGCGCCTTCACGGCCTCGCTCTGCGCGCGCAGCCGGGAGTGGAAACGGTCACGGATGGCGAGGAGCTCCTGCTCCTGGAAGTACTCCTCGCGCCAGCCGTCCTCGTGGAGCAGGTACTCCTCGTCGTCACCGAAGCTGGACAGCGCGCGGCCCACGGCCACCTGCCAGAGCATCTGCGTCTTGGAGGGAATCATCGCTTCGATGTCCTTCTCCCCCAGGACGCCCTTCTGGCGCGGCGGAGGCTGGCGCATGCACAGCGGTGCGTTGGGCACGAAGGCGTAGTGCTCGTACTGGAGGTAGTTCACCGCCGCGTGCTGGACGCTGACCGTGAAGAGCACCGTGGTGAGGATGTCCGTGAGGTCGGACACGCGCTTCAGCTCCGCGCACGGGAGCTTCTCCACGGGCAGGCCGTGCTCGGTGAGGTCCTTCCACCATCGCTGCATGTCGGTGTCGTGCACCAGGTCCTCGTCGGACCTGTAGAAGTGCCCCAGCACGCCGCCCACATACTCCTCCAGGGCGTCCCACAGCAGCAGCGCGTCATCCCGGTATGGGTAGTTCGGGAGCACCGCGGGGTCGAGCACACCGCGCCGCTCGATGTCCTGGCGCGGCTGGTTGTCCGTGAGCTTCCAGGTCCGGTACCCCTTCTTGCCCAGGAACACATGGCCCTGGTCGGGGCCGCCGGTGGCGATGAGGTCGTCGAACACGCCGCCTTCCGCGAGCAGGCCCTTTCGCGCGCCCTCGTTGATGGCGAGCGTGTAGCGGAAGTGGCGGCGCAGCAGCTTGTAGACCGGGTGCGGGTCCGGGAGGTTGCGCATCGTCGCCATGACGAACGGCTCCGCCACGAAGTGGGTGCGCAGCGCGTGGCCCACCATCTGGTGCGTGTTGCCCTCGCTGCACCGCAGGTAGATCTTCGCGGCCAGCCAGTCGTGCGCACTGTCATTGGGCGTGAACACCGGGTCCTGCTCCGGGTCACGGCCGAGCTGGATGGCGATGGGCCGCAGCTGCCGCGTGTCATCCAGGTACAGCAGACACCGGGACGCGGGCGCCCACCGGCGCTCCTCGACGCCCTCCTTGTTGGTCTTTTTGAACATGGGCACGTCGCCCAGGATCTCGAAGTCGAGCAGGAAGACGCGCTTGCCGGCCAGCGCCTGCTCCAGCGTCGTGCCCGGCGACAGCTGCCCCTTCAGCGCGTCATCCGTCACGGGCATGCCCTCCGGCAGCGCGGTGATGGACTGGATGTGGACGGGGCTGATGCCCTGCACCGCCTGCCGGGCGAACTCAGCGTCGTCCTGCCAGCGCCGGGCGAGCGTGGGCAGCTCGAGGCCCTTGAAGAAGTCGAAGATGTCCACGAGCCCGTTCCACGCCTTGCTCAGCACGGGCATGTGCAGCTTGATGGCCGCGAGCGTCTTCGCGATGACGACCTCGTAGCTGCCATCCACGAGCCCCCGGTAGAGCTCGTCCTTCGGCAGCGGACGCGCCTCCGTGATGTCGAGCGCGCCGGGCAGCCCGGCGGTCGCCTCCGCAGGGCGCCAGGGGTACATGCGCTGGCGGGCCAGGAGCAGGTCGTTCCGGGCCATCTTCTCCCGCTCGTGCTGGACCTGCTGGGGCAGCCGCGCGGTGCCCTCGAGGACGTCGGCGGTGGTCTTGCCCAGGACCCAGCGGTAGTACGGGAAGAACCAGTGCCTCCCCGTCGTGGTGACGGTCACCGAGTCCAGGAGCCAGTCGCCCCCGACGCCACCGCCAGCGTTGGAGAACCGGAGCACGAGCAGGTCGCCCAGGTCCTCGGCCTTGACGGTGTAGGCATCCACCGCGCCGGCCTCGAAGTCGTTGTGGAAGCGCTTGTCCAGGAGGTACGGCCGGCTCTCGCCCTTCGTGCCCACCAGGACCACGGAGATGGCCGAGTTGGTTCCCGCGCCGAGCTTCGAGCTCGTGCGAATCGTTAGCGTGTAATCGGTACCCATGGATTCTCCACTAGCACGTGGCGCGCAAGGTACGCCGGTGGAAGAGGGGCGGACAATGTGCGGAGGCGTCACCGCTCATGCGGAGCATGTGACGGCAGCTGGCTGCCGTGGATCCGATAGCCGCCTGCCCTCGGGGGCGAGGGCGCGAGTATGGGATTGCCGCAGGCATGCTACCTTCCCGCGAGATGAAGCCCGCTTCCCGTTGTCCCCCGGCTGAGGGGGGTTCCCGCGGTACCGTTCGAGGGTCGGCTCCGACCACGGCAGGCATTGAGGCGCGGAGCTGATGCCTGGTGCGTGGCGCCGGCTGTTGACCTCGCTGGGGTTCTCATCCAAGGCCGTGGAACCGCCACTCCTGGAGGCGGAGGAGCTGACCCGGTGGTACGCGGGGCTGGGGCTGAAGGAGCGGCTGGAGGTCAGCCGCAACCTGGTCAAGCAGGTGCGTGCGCCGCGAGCGCTCCGGGCTTCGTCGGCCCTCCCCGCCGTCGTCACCGGCAGGTTGATGTTCGAACAGGACGGGCCCCAGGGTCCCATTCCCCTGCATCACATCAAGCTTGAGCTGTGGGACCGGGACTTCGGCACGCCGGACGACTTCCTGGGCGAAGGCTTCACGGCCGCGGATGGTTCATTCACCCTCCGCTACGACCCGGCGGACGCGGGTGAAGGAGACACGCCGGACCTGGAGCTGCGCTTCTTCGAGCCGCAGCACACGTTCCGTCAGGACGGCCGCGTGGTGGAGACCTGGAGGCGCATCGGTTCGGAGCGCGGGCCGGACGATCACGTTGGACTGGAGCACGACTTCGGGACGCTGCGGCTGCCCTACTGGGAATACGACCCGTCTACGCCGCTGGCGCGGTTGCTGGTGGTGGAGGAAGGCACTCCGCCAACGGCGTATGCGCCCGGCCGAGCCCTGGCGATGCTCAAGGCCGTCGCGCCCATCGAACTGGTGAAGCGCCAGCACCAGATGCAGATCCGGCTGGGACAGGCGCCGAGCCTCGCGAAGATCCAGGCGGACTACCCGGAGACGATGACGGTCCGGATGGAGCGCGAGTCCCCGGGCTCCTCGCGGAGCGATGCGTGGTTCGGAGAGCGGCTGCTCAACGGGATGTTCTCCACCCTCCTGGACCGCGACCCGGAGGTGCCTGGGGACGAACAGGCCTTCCGGCTGTACCTGCCGTGGAATGCCTATGAGCAGGACGGCGTGCATTGCCTGCCGGACGTGGATCTCCGGCTGCGGCTGGTGGACGGGAAGCTGATGCCCCAGCGGATCATCCTGGGGATGCGGGAGCCCGGAGCGACGGCGCCCGGCTCACCGGTGACGCGGCGGACATACACGCCCGCGGATGGCGCGGCCTGGGAGGCGGCGAAGCGGATGGCGCGGGTGAGCGCGACGCTGGACGTGGAGCTGGGCAATCACCTGGGGCAGTGCCACTTCAACGTGGAGCAGTACGCCATCGCCGCGCACCGCAACCTGCGGCGCAATCCCTTGCGCTGGCTGCTCATGCCGCACCTGCGCGAAGTCGTGTTGATCAACCACGCCGCCAATGGGTTCCTGGTGGGGCCCTCGGGGTACATCACGCGGGCCAGTGCGCTGACGGAAGCAGGTATCCACCAGCGGCTGGAGCACCTGATGGGCAGCTATGACTGGAAGGGCTTCGCCCCCGCGGCGCCCGTCTGCGAGGGGCACCGCTACGCGCACGCGGGCCGGCTTTTCTGGAAGCTGCTCGGAGAGCACATCGACGCGTTCTTCGCGGAGCACGGCGCGGAGGTGGAGGCGCAATGGCAGGAGGTGCGCAGGTTCTCGGACGACCTCGTCACGCACTCCGCGCCAGCGTTCGTGTGCCGCTATCTGCGGGCGAAGGTGCCAGGGAAGGACGCGCCGTGGTTCGTGCGCTCGGAGCGAATGGACCTGGACGCGAAGGTCACGGAGCCGGCAGCCAGGGCCGTGAGCTCGGTGACGCGGACGGAGACGCCCCAGCCCGGTGAGATGGAGGCGCTGAAGCACCTCTGCCGCTATGTCATCTTCTTCGCGACGTTCCGGCACGCCTGGGCGAACAACCTCCAGTGGGAGGACGCGGGCGAGGTCCTGTACTCGTGTCTGGGATTGCGCTGGGGCAAGGGCGGCGCGCTGTCCACCGAGGAAGACCTGGACGTCGCGCCGCCGCCTGACGCGGCGACGGAGATGCTGTGGATCTCCTGGATGTTGTCCAAGACGAACTACGGCTTCATCCTGTCCAACGAAGAGGAAGACCTGCATCCCCGTCTGCTGGAGCTGCTCCGGGCCCATGCCGCGGACTTCGCGGCCCTGGGCCTGGATGTCCGGACGGTCAGCTCCCGCATCAACATCTAAAGCGGCATCAGTACGTCCAGGGGAACCGCCTGACGGAGCAGCGGCCGCGCATGCAGTCACGGGCGGAGGTTGTTCCTCTGCGCCAGGGAGATGCAGTCGTCTTCGCGGTCCATCAACGGCCGGTCCAGGGTACGCGGGGTACCTACCGCGTCAATCTGCGGCACGGTGTCAGCCGCGTGCACTCCGGCATGAGGCACACGGCTGGAAGATGGAAGCATCTTCCACGACGCGGCCGTCCTTAAACAATGAAAGCAAGAGTCAGGATTGCGGAGGGTATTAATCCCCTTCAGGTAAGTCCATGAAGGGAGAGCCCTGCGTGGGCAAAGAAGCCACGCAGGGCCGCATGATGGCGGCCGAGGCGGCCAAATGCAGCGCGCACCTGGCGCAGTAGCTCCGCGGTCGACTCGGGCGTGGAGTTGAGCATGGAGCGCTTCACCTGACTGTTGCAGCCCTCCTCGGGATTGAGCTCTGGCGAGTAGGCGGGAAACGACTCCAGGACGAAGTCGCAGGAGTGAGACTCGACGAAGCGCTTCACCTCGTTTGAGCGATGGGCGCCCAGCCTGTCCCACACCACCACCAGCGGGTGGCCCACCTTGCGCCGGAAGTAACGCAGGGCCGCCACCACCTGGGCGCTATGCACGCTGCCCTCGAAATGCCGCGCATAGAGGCGGGCCTTTCTGCGCCCGAAGGGAGCCACCAGTGCCACCACGCTGGACACTTCACGTCTCATGGAGACGCGTCGCAGTTCAGGCGGCTGGCCTATGGGAGCCCAGGTGGTACCTAGCCGGGCCCGAAACGTACTACCCGTCTCGTCCACGCAGGCAATGACTGCCCCTCGGCGCGCAGCCCCCTTTTAATGCGTGGCCAGTCCCGCTTCAGCCACGCCTCCACCAGCGCCTCGTCTCGCTCGCGAGCTTTGGGTTTGGGCCGTTGCACCGACAAGCCCAACCGGTGCAGTGGCTCCGCCAGGTAGTTGGGGTGGTAATGCACGCCGTAGCGACGCTGGATGACCTGGGCCACTCGCTTCAGTGTCCACCTTTCGGTGGTGAAGCCCGCCGTCTTGGCTCCTGCTTCCACCACTCCCTTCACGTCCAGCCACTGCCCCTCCGTCAGCTTCGAGGGGCGCCCGCTTCGCGCTCGGGACTTCAGCCCGGCGACTCCTGCCTCCTCGATGCGTCGAGCCCACTCGCATGCCGTACTCGGGCTCACGCCCAACTGGCGCGCGACCTCCGCCTGCGTGTAGCGCCCACTCTCCAGCAACCGGGCCGCCTCCAACCGGCGCTCCTCCAGTTGCTCTGTCGTCAGCCTCCTCGGCTGCCACGCCATGAGAAGCCTCCTGCCTCCTCATGGCGTAACTCCCTTCACCCTTCGGTAACTTCCCTGAAGGGGATTAGAGGTCATGACCGGCGTTCCTCGTCGACACCTTTGCGCATGGACTGCCACTGAAACTGCCTAGGCCAAGAAGAAGCGAGGCGCACCTGTGTGGACAACTTCTCAATTCTGAGCGCAATCGACTTCGTGTTGGGAGTAGAGCCCCAAGGGCTTAGGTGTCGACATGACATCATCTATCAATCTACAGACTCTGCAAGGTGAACGGGGCGGCGCCAATTCAGTCCTTCTCACAACTATCAATCAAGCCCCCCACAACCACACCGCCCCTCAGCCCGCTTGGTTATTTTTTGTAAATCGAACAAACTCCATCTCAAGCTCATTGCGGTACTTATCACCTGGCACCAACAGACCAATCGCCTGAATCAAGTCCTGCCCCGCCGACAAATCAAGGAGCGCCACTTTAATCTTAAACCGATCATGAAGAAATGCCGGCATGAACTTCTCGTCTTTCAAACCACCAAGTGCCTCATTGATAGCATCCAGCGCACGCGCGCTCTGTTTCATGCCCAAAAGCGCCTGTGCCTTTCGCTGCCACCAGAAGCACTGGCGATCCCTACTTGGCACCTGATCGAGTCGCTCGTTCGCGCCAGCAAACTCCTCAAGCAAAATCAGCGCCTCTGAATGCTGGATCTTTTGGTAACTGTTAGGCGCAGCCATGCTTGCGTAGACGTCATCGGACGCAAGCAAGAACTCCCGTCGACGCGGATCGCTCGCCTGGACGGCCTTCGCTGCAGCCTTATGCGCTTGAGCCCAGTTGAAGCGCTCGGACTCTGACGAGGGAACAGAGTCGCGCCACTCGATCGCCTCGAACAACCGCAGCGTCAACTCCGGCATTGTGTAGTGAGTCTTCTGCGAAACTGACGCAATAAGCTGGAAGGCATGTCCGCGGTCGAGCTCGCGCGCACGCGCCAAACTCCGCATAAGCACCGATTCTTGAGCTACCAACTCCGCAGGTGAACCCTGCGCGGCAAAAAGTCGCAGAGTTTCGAGCAAGACCGCTGAAGACACAGTGCTTTCGTCTGCCTCATATTGCACGAGAATCTCCCGGCACTGGTCCAACGACTCTGATTTGCGCTGCGTCTTCTCAAGGAGTCGGGCCAACTGGAGCCGAGCGGCTGCGAACTGTGGGTGGCTGAGCAAAATTCCGCGAAATTCCGACTCCGCCTGCGAATACTCGCCGAGACGCTCCAGCATTTTCGCATGGTGGTGATTGAGGTCCCGAAGCAACTCGCCGTTCGCTGCTGGACTACCACTAAGCATCTTGAGAGCCTTGATATTCTCTCTCAATGAGGCACGAGCCTCCTCTACACCGCGACTCGCCGAGGTAAGCGTATACAAAGCTTCAACGCTCTCAATAACCGCCCGAATCTCAATCTCGTGTCCAGACCAACAATCCAAAGAGGCAAGGTTTCGCGCGGTTGCCACGGAACCATCAAGCACTGCCGACGGCGTATTAGCGGCTCTTACCAACGCCGCTGAGTAGACGAAAGCAGGGCGCTGGTCCGTGCGGAGCAAGCGGAGCAGCAGTCGTGAATGGACACTGGTAACGCGTCGGACCAGCATGTCCCCACGCTCGTGCTCAGCCCGAATAAATCCATCCAACTTTTCGCGAAACATCAACTCGCGCTCACCAGAAACGGTCACAACAGCCTGAATTGATTTATACACAACATCATGCACACGCACTGCCCCCGCTACAGTTGCCGCAAGGAACGCACGCTTCCTGAGATTCCTGACCGCAAGCGCAGACACACAGGCCATCATCAACTCAGCATCAACACGCGCCTCGCCACACCATTTAATGAACTCAAATTCAGCAGACAGCGGAATCCTATGCCGCAGAAGGATACGTTGACAGACCTTGTCGTGCCGTTCGTCTTCGATGGAACTCACCGCATCCGAGCAACATGCATTAACGCCTTCCCATCCGTCGTCATGCGCCACCCGATTCAAGGCCCTCAGCAGCAGTGGATGTCCGCCCACGTTTGTGAGCACACGCTTCAAGACCGCTTCGGGGCACCGATCTGTCAATCCTGATTCAAGAAGAGTCTGCGCCGAGTCACGATCGAGGTCTTCCAAAGTGATCGCCAGCCGATCGGAGGTCGTCTGGCATGTCACAATCACCTTTGAGGCCCCACAGTTCATGGAGTTGACCTGCTCCGATGGAAGTGTTGCGTCGTCCAGAACTAGAAGACATTTGTGTCGCCGGAGCAGACTGGCGACATTGTGACGCGTGCCAGTGCGCCGGACGTCCACATCGGCAAGCTGCTTAACATCTTGCAGTTCACGCGCATCAAGCCAAATCACAAGTTCAAACGTCGATTTGAGCGTTTCCGCAATTCGAGCTGCGAGCGCACTTTTTCCAATTCCGCTGATCCCGCTGATGACTACAAATGGCCCAACTGCAAGTCGCTCGGCGACAGCCCTTTCGGCGAGTGCTCGTGGCAGGTAGCCTCCATAAACAGGAATGTGATGACTAAACGCATGCTCGTCAGCCAATCGCCCGATACTCGGCAGGAATGCAGCAAGATCGCGAACGAGTCGTTCCGATTCAATGGCATCGAAGATATGGTTCGCGATGGCTCTTGAATCCAGGATCTCTACTTTCCTAGACGTTCCACCCGCCATGAATTCCGCAGCCAAGTTCGCGATTTTTGTTGTTTCCCCTGCACTTGCCTCACGCGAAGATAGCAGCCAAATCTTTTGAACATTCGGATGCAGACTGATCGCATGAGAGAGGTCGTCCCTGGGCTTTGGCATGCTCCCCTGGAAGTAGTCGTCATCCGAGCTCATCTCGGCCACAAACGCCGCCCCATTAGCTGACGTATCGACCGTATATCCGCGTGGCGCCCCTACAATCGTTGTGCCGCGTTCGCTCCAATGCACGGGCTGGATGGCCCGCATCACAACATAGCCGAATTGCTCAAACCGCCCGCCGGCGAGCAGCGCAATCTCTTCAATCAGCGTTGTGATCACCTTGTGCCGAAACCCATCGAGCATCAAACTCACTCCTCAAATTAATGATTGATGCGGGAGTATAGGAGGAGTCGTAGGCCTGTTGAAGGGTGGCCAGTTTGAGAGTAGGAGCCAAGAAGGCCTGCCCCCAGGGGCCTGAGGGATCCCCTCATCTAGCGAGTTGATCAGCAGCCGGTCGCTCGGCGGCTGCGTGCGGTGGCCCTGGCGTTTGGGCACAGAGGCAGGCCACCATGACGCGCAAGGTGGCCATCGACGAAGAGCAGGTGCGGTCGTTCCTGACAGAGGTGTTCGAGGATGACCTGCACGTCAAGCGCATCCTGTCCCTCTCCCACGCGACGCTGGGGGCGGTGCAGGCCACCAGCCTGTCCGTGGCGGCTATCGGCAAAGCCATGGCGTGGGCGAGGGGCGAGGGGCGAGGACGTCACATCCAAGCACGCCGTGAAGCAGGTGGACCGGTTGCTGTCCAATGGTGGCATTGAGGTCTGGAAGCTCTTCGGGGCCTGGGTGCCATTCGTGCTGGCCGAGCGCACGGAGGCCGTCATCGCACTGGACTGGACGGACTTCGAGAAGGACGACCAGGAGTCCCTGGTGGCAAGCCTCGTCACCCGTCATGGACGAGCGACGCCGCTGGTGTGGACGACGCTGGTCAAATCGGCCTCCGCAGGAAATCGGCAGCTCACCGAGGACCTGGTGCTCCAACGGCTGCGGGAGTTGGTTCCCTCCCACGTGCAGGTGACGGTGCTGGCGGACCGGGGCTTCGCGGATGCGAAGTTCTACGCCCTGCTGAAGCAGCTGGACTTCGAGTACGTGGTGCGTTTCCGCTCGGACGTGCTCGTCACGTCCGAGCAAGGGGAGACGAAGCCGGCGGCCGAGTGGGTGCCGGAGGGCGGCCGGGCGAAGTTGCTGCGGGGGGCTCGCGTCACTGCGGCAGGGGCCCAGGTGGGGGCGGTGGTGTGTGTGAAGAGGAAGGGGATGAAGGAGTCCTGGTGCCTGGCCACCAGCTTCAACCAGGCGCCTGCCCAGGAGGTGATGGACGCCTATGGCCGCCGCTTCACCATCGAGGAGACGTTCCGGGACGTGAAGGACCTCAAGTTCGGCATGGGCCTGAAGCAGGTTGGTGTGAAGACACCGGACCGCAGAGACCGGCTGCTTCTCATCTCCGCCCTGGCGCAGGTGCTGCTGACGCTGCTGGGCGCCGCGGGCGAGGCGCTCGGCTACGACAAGCACTTGAAGGTGAACACCGCGAAGAAGCGGACTCACTCGCTCTTCACTCAAGGCGCCTACTACTTCATGGCCATGCCGCGCATGAGCGATGAGCGACTGCAGCCGCTAGTGGAACGGTTTGGTCAACTGGTACGTGAGCACGCCGTGTTCCGCGAAGCCTTCGGGCTTATCTGATTCAGATGAGGGGATGCCTCAGCCCAGGGGCAGCACGTAAACCGGATGAGGCATAGACAGCTACCTGGAGAAGTGAGTCGTCGGCAGGAAATGGATGAAGGACAGGTTGACTGCCTTGCATGCTGCCATGAAGCCGGATAGGTGCGGCCCACGCCACAGCTTCTGCTCCATGGAGGAGCTGGCTACAACTGCCTGTAGAGGGTAATTTCCATTCACCCGGAAACCGAACGGGACTTCACGGGCGGAGAGTTCGTGCTGATGGAGTAGCGGCTGCGGATGCGGTCCCGCACGGAGGTCGTCCCCCTACGTTAGGGAGATGCGGTTGTCTTCATAGGCCATCACTACCGCGTCCAAGGCACACACTCGGGGGCGTACCGCGTCAACGTCCGCCATGGTGTCAGTCGCGTGTGATCCCGCATGATTCTCACGGCGGGAATTATCGTCCATGGCGCGGACATAGGCTCTGACTTTGGACACTGCTTGTCGCAGCGCTCAGGGCGTGAGAAGAAATGACCCTTCCGACTCGTCGAGCCACCCTTGCGCGATGGCGAGCAGGAGGTTGTGGGCGACGAGTGCGAGCAACCACGCGGCTTCGGCTCGCTTGCGACCTCGTACGTGAAGCCTGCGCAGTCCTTGGCGCTCCTTGACCTGAGCATTGAGCAACTCCGCCGTCGGTGCGCGCTGGGCGTATGTGCGCTTGCCGGCGGGTGTCTGCATCCGCGCACGCCACGCATTGAGGGGGTCGCTTCGTCGGCCCCTGCGCCGCCCCTCCGGTGGAAGCAGGTTCTTGCGCGCCGGTAAGGGAGAAAAGACACGAATGCCCTGCGACTCGAGCGCGGAGAAGGCCTTGAGATTCCGATAGGCCCCGTCCACCAACCAGGCTTCGGGCTTGAGTCCCAGGACGCGGGCCACCCATTGCACCATGGGGAGCAACTGTGCAGCGTCCGCCCCCGCATCGGTGACACGACCGGCCAATGCCAACCGGCTCTCGACGTCCGAGACGGCCTGCGCGTTGTAGGCAGGACGGAAGCCGCCGTCTGGCATGCGCATCACTTGGGCCTGTGGGTCGGTGAGAGAGGCTCGGGGTTCGCCATGAGCGCCCCCCTTCGCACGTTTCTTACGGCGTGCTGCTGCCGGCAGTGCAGCGAGCGCGAGTGCCGCCCGGGCCTGTAAATCGGCGCGAGCGCGTTTGCGTGCTGCACGTGCCTTGGTACTCGCGCCCTGCTGGCACGGGCCGGCGGCAGCAGCCACGGTTGCCCGCTTCTGCAGGGTGGCCTTGCGGTGAAAAGAGGCAGCCCCTGCTGAAGCACGCACACGCGTGCCGTCCTGCGCAAGTCGCCGTGGCCGGTGTACGGCACCGCGGCTGCACAGGTCATCCAGCAGCTTGCCCAGCAACGCCCGGAAGGCAGGGCCTGAGCGGGTCATGAAGGAGGACAGCGTATGCGCCGACACACTGACGCCGCCGCACAACCACCAATACGCAACGTCCGTACGCAGCCTCACCGCAATGGCGTGAGCACTGGAGAGGCCCTCCATCTGCCCATACACCCACAGCGCCAGCAACAGCCTCGGGTCCACTGCCGCACGACCCGCGTGATGGGGACGCGCACGGATGGCGCGCTCGAAGTCCGACATGTCCAACGCTTCGACAGCCGCCCATACGGCGCGCACTGGATGACCTCGGTCAACCAACTGCTCGTAGGTCCGCGCCGCCAGCACCTGCGTCCGTTTCGGCCGGAGCACACGCACTCGTGGCCGTTTGCTCCCCGCCATGGCGATTCATGCTCGCACAGCAGCACTTATGCATCCCTTGGATGCATCAGAATCGTTAATTTTTTCTCACCCCCTCAGGGCTCCATTTCCTCGGGAAGTGGAGTGCGGAGAAACATCAGCCCGCCGCCCTTCCTGCGAGGAATGACCCGGAAGCCCTTTCCCGCGACACGCACCAGGTCGCCCTCCTGCCCCAGTCTCTGCGCGAGCCACGCGTCAGCTTCCTCTGTCGTGGAGAACGATTGGACCACGACAATGGACTCCGAAGCGGGGATGAAGAACCTCCGGAAGTACTCCCGGTAGTCCTCCAGCTTCCCGTTCTCGCGGACGTAGAGCAGCGCCACCGCAGCGATTCTCAGCGCTTCGTCCTCGGGAGTTCCATCCTGGAACCGCTCTCCGATCGTCCCAAGGACGGCCATCACGGCGTCGACGTCAAAATTGGAGTTGTAGGCCATGGGTGTTCCTACAGAGCGAGTGGGGCCAGGATCAAAGCTCCAGCCGCGCCAATGGTCAGCATGAAGCCAGTGCCGCCGACAATGACCAGCGTGCCAAGCGCGACTTCCGACTTGTGCTCCAGCAGCCATTTCCTGGCCTGATGGACGCTCTCGAACTCAAGGCGTTGCGCGCTGGCGGTCTGCTCGCCCACCTCATCCACGCAGTCGTTGTACGCCTTGCCGCAGTCCGCCGTGCAGCGCTTGTAGTACCATTCGTCATGTTTATGCGGGTACGGAGGCCGGCTTTTCCGCCAGCACTCTCGGAAACAGGCTTCATGCTCCGCCTGACAATCCCTCCCGCCCGCACCTCCTGTTGCAAGCGACGCTCCTACGCCTTCGGCTGAGTCCGTGATCACGTAGGCATGCGGAGCCGGGCTTGGTGAATGTGCACATCCCAAGCCCAGCATCAGCAACAGAAGTCCTGACGACGCCCATTTCAACAAGCGCATCCGATGCCCCCCTGGCGGCCTCAGGATAACGCCTGCTCAGTACGTCCAGGGGAAGCGCTTGAAGTCGCGCTTGCGCTTCTGCACGAACGCGTCGCGGCCTTCCTGTGCCTCCTCCGTGCCGTAGCCCAGACGCGTGGCCTCTCCCGCGAAGAGCTGCTGGCCCACGAGCCCGTCATCCGGGAGGTTGAAGGCATACTTCAGCATCTTGATGGCCGTGGGGCTCTTGGTGTTGATCTCCGCCGCCCACTCCAGCGCCACCTTCTCCAGGTCCTTGTGCGGCACGGACTTGTTGATGGCGTTCATCTGGAACGCCTCGTCAGCCGTGTAGGCCTGGCCCAGGAAGAAGATTTCGCGCGCCCGCTTCTGCCCCACCTGCCGCGCCAGCAGCGCGCTGCCGTAGCCCGCGTCGTAGCTGGCCACGTCCGCGTCCGTCTGCTTGAACATCCCGTGTTCCTTGCTCGCGATGGTCAGGTCGCACACGACATGCAGGCTGTGCCCGCCACCCGCCGTCCAGCCCGGCACCACCGCCATCACCACCTTCGGCAGGAAGCGGATCTGCCGCTGGACCTCCAGGATGTGCAGCCGCCCCAGCCGCGCGGGGTCCGCAGCGTCCTCGCCGGGCTCGTACTTGTAGCCGTCCTTGCCGCGGATGCGCTGGTCGCCTCCCGAGCAGAACGCCCACCCGCCGTCCTTCGGCGACGGCCCGTTGCCCGTGAGCAGCACCACGCCCACGTCCGTCATGAACCGCGTGGCCTCCAGCGCCCGGGCCAGCTCGTCCACCGTCTTCGGGCGGAACGCGTTGCGCACCTCCGGCCGGTTGAACGCGATGCGCACCGTGCCCTGATCCACCGCGCGGTGGAACGTGATGTCCTTGAACTTGTGGCCTTCCACGGGCTGCCAGCGGGACGCGTCAAAGAGGTCCGAGACCATGCGCAGTCTTGCTCCGAAATTGAGGGAGTGAACGGCCCGGAACCCTAGCGGTTTCCGCTCGGGGACGCCCGCGCTACCGTGCGCGCCATGTCCACGAGCCTGCTCGTCGTCCATGTCCATGTGCACGTGCTGCCCCAGCACGTCGACGCCTTCCTCCAGGCCACCCTCGCCAACGCCCGCGAGAGCGTGAAGGAGCCCGGCATCGCCCGCTTCGATGTCTGCCAGGACAACGAAGACCCCACCCGCTTCGTCCTCGTGGAGGCCTACCGCTCCCCGGACGCCCCCGCCGCGCACAAGGAGACCGCCCACTACCTCACGTGGCGTGACACCGTCACCCCCATGATGGC